>CAZDYA010000174.1:0-3873 GCA_964509515.1 uncultured Spirochaeta sp. | reverse complement strand
GTTCTGTGCTGTGCAGGGTGACAGTGCCATTTGGCCAAGTGGCCTGGGCTGAATATGCCAGCAGGCCGGCGTTGTTGGGGAATACAAGGATTTCGCGGCCATCGCTTGACTGGATTACCAGCCTGTGCCGGTGGCTGCTACGCCTGTCCCAGCTTTGAATAAAATCCCGCATAAGTAACAGGGTCATTTGTTGATCGGTGGCTGCCAGCCGCTGGTAGGTAGAAGCCAGGAGGGCGGCATTTTCCTGAAGCTCGGCCTGATGCTGGTTGAGGTACTGGTGTTCGAATACCCAGTTCGACCAAAAGCCTGCTGCTATTATCAATAGCATGGAAGAGGCTCCAACCAGTAAAAATATGCGGCGAATTGGATCAACTTTCAGCATTTTAGCGGATGTCCGCCATTCGATACCCAACACCACGTACCGTCTGTATTACATTGCCCTTGTCGCCCAGTTTGCGGCGTAGCCCCAGTATCTGGACATCAACACTGCGTTCGGTTACCGGGTAGTTGTCGCCTTTCACCGAGTCGATAATCTTGGTGCGGCTAAATACCCACCCCGGGTTTTTCAAAAGAACCTCCAAAATGCCGAATTCAGTGGCGCTAAGTTCGACTGGATTACCGTCAATGGTGACCTCATAGCGGGTGGAATCAAGTTGTATCCCATGCGCGGAATAGATTTCGGTGCGGGTTGATGGTCCTTCTTTCATGCGGCGGAGCAGGGCTTTTATCCGGGCATTCAACACCCTTGGACTGAAGGGTTTGGTTACATAATCATCAGCCCCAACGCTAAGACCTGTAACAACGTCCGGATCCTCGGTTCTGGCTGTAAGCATTAATACTGCCGGGCGACCGTCGTCGCTGTTGGCTTTGATGCGGGCGCAGACCTCCAGTCCGTCTATTCCGGGCAGCATCAAGTCCAGTACAACCAGATCAAAAGATTGGGACTGTACCAGTTGCAGGGCTTGCTCGCCCGAGGATGCTGAAACGGTCTCCCAACCCTCTTTTTCCAGGTTGTAGCGGAGAAGTTCAAGGATATCAAGTTCATCATCAACTATCAGAATACGTTTTTTGTCCATATTTTTCCTCCTGGAATTATGGTCAGGTGGCTATTCGTTTAGCTCAATATGCTCACAGCGGCCGGCATAGACAACCCATTCACAAATGTTGGTAACATGATCGCCAAGCCTTTCAAGGTATCGGCATACCATTAACAGTATGGCGCCATCAGGAATTCTTTTTGTCGAAGATTGCATTAGCGACAGGATTTCCTGGTACGACAGGTCATATAGCTCATCTATCTTGTCATCGCGTCGGGCGATGGTTTCGGCCATTTGATCGTCAGTGTTCATAAAGGCGGTCATTGCGTCATGCAGCATGCTGATGCCGGTGTTGTTCATGGCCGTAATTCGCGGCAGCAAAGGCTCCAGCGCCTCGCGTGATATTTTGGCGGTAGTTGAGGCAATGTGACGGGCGTGGTCCCCGATACGCTCGATCTCGGCGACAATCTTGATGCCTGCAATCAAACCCCTCAAATCAGAGGCCACCGGCTGTTCCATGGCAATAATCTGCATGACAAGATCATCAATTTCGGCCTGCATGCGGTCAATCTTCTTATCGTTAAGCAAAATGTTCTGCGCCAGCTCAAGGTTGTCGGTGGATAAAGCCTGCATGGCCATGTGCAGGGCTTCCTCCGCATGGGTGCCCATCTGAAGGATCCCTGTATGAACCCGGTTTATTTCGCTTTCCAGGCGTGCGCGCATCGGCATTGCTGGACTCCTTTCCATTATTATCTTCAATTTGATTCCCTAACATAGCTTTACTGTGTTAGAAAATCGTTAGCAGGCAGACATGTGTCATAACATAGTATATATGACAGGCAAAAAGGTGCGAATAAATGAGTGCAGAATATGATGTGATTGTTTTGGGCGCTGGCCCGGCCGGTTTGATGGCGGCTGGATTTGCTGCCGAGGCTGGTGCCTCTGTGCTGGTGCTGGAAAAAAATTCAGAGCCGGGGCGAAAGCTATGTGTGACAGGTGGAGGGCGGGGGAACCTGACCCATGCTGAATTTGATGCCCGCAAACTGGCGGCCTGTTTTGGGCCTGCCTCCCGGGCCCTCTTGGGACCCTTCTCCCGCTTCGGCCCTGCCGAGGTGCTGGATTTTTTTGCGGCAAGGGGGCTGGCTTGCAAAACCGAGGCCGATGGTCGGGTGTTCCCTGAATGTGAGAGTGCCAAGGCTATCAGAAATGTGCTGGTGAAATGGCTGAAAGAGCTGGGGGTCGTGCTTCAGTGCAATTGCAATGTTCAAAAAGTAGCCAGCAATTCAGAAAGTGCCATGTTTGAAGTTAGCTATATCGAAAAGACAGGGCGGCAAACCCCGCGTTCTTGCATTGCAGGCGCGCAATCCCTGGTGCTGGCTACCGGCGGCGAGGCCATGCCCAGCAGCGGCAGTACCGGTGATGGCTTTCGCTGGCTGGCTGAACTTGGATATGCCGTACAGACGGTCAAGCCGATACTGGTGCCGATGAAAATCAGGGAATCATGGCTGGCTGATCTGAAGGGTCTGGCCTTGCCGGATGTGGCCGTGACGCTTGCTGGCAGCGGGGCCGAAAAATGTACATCGCGCGGCGCTGTTATGTTTACGCATTACGGCCTGAGCGGTCCGGCTATTCTAAATATGGCTGGCTCCCTGCCGGCGGCAAACCCCGCGATGGCAGCAGACCCCTCCCCACCGGCAGACCCCGCCCCGGCAAAAATGAAAATCATGCTGGATTTTTTTCCTGATATGGAGCGCAAGGAGCTCGATCGCCATTTGCAAGAGCTGCTCGCGGCCAATCCACGCAAGCAGCTGTCAAAGGTATTGGAAATGCTTTTGCCCTCGCGCCTGGCCGCGCGCGTTCTTCTGACGGACTGTGAAAATCCCAATGCCAGCTCGGTATCTAGGGCTTTACGCTTAAATGTAATAGACAACCTGAAATGCTTTCCGCTGACCTTTGATGGCCTGCTGGGCAAAGAGGCGGCCATTGCCACCGTCGGCGGGGTGGGCATCGATGATGTTGATTTCCGCACAATGCAGCTAAAGGGATACCCGGGTTTATTTGTGATTGGCGACATGCTGGACATTCAAAGACCAACCGGCGGCTACAGCCTACAGCTCGCCTGGTCAACGGCCTTTGTCGCCGGCGCTGCCGCGGCCAGGTCTTGAGGCCAGGTCTAATCTGCCGTGGCGTCCGCTTGATCAAGTTTGCGAATAAAGCGCACCGGCACCCCTCCCCACATCTCGTTTGGCGGAATATCACGGTTGACGAAGCTGTTCATGGCGATAATGCTGTTCTGACCAACCCTTACTCCGGCTCTTACAATGCAGAAAGCCCCCACCAGACAGCCCTTTTCCAGGGTTACCCGGCCGATTCTCAAGCTGTCCTGGGTGAATTCATGTGTCAGGATGGTTGTTCTGATTCCAATACAGGCATTGTCCTCGATGGTGATAATCTCGGGATAACAGGGATCGATCTCGACATCAAAAGAGATGCCCACATTCTTGCCGATTTTCATGCCCAACATGTGCCGCATTACAGCCAGCTTTAGCCGCAGCGGAAGATAGCGGGCCACTTTGGAAGTTATACCATTGCTGATCAGCTTCAGGGGCGAGCGGATGTTGGTCCATTCAAAAAGAATGTTGCGTTCCTTGTCGTGGTTGATTATCAGGGTGTGATCCTGGCTGTGTAAAAATTTATGTATATCTTTTCGCATAATGTAAGCCCCGCTGGATTAAATAGAGCTGCAGTTTAGCCTACATAACACTTTCGTGCAATTGATGTAAGAAACTGCTTTGATGTAAGAAATTGATTAGCGCCGGTTAGAAAATCATTTACC
>CAZDYA010000173.1:0-3916 GCA_964509515.1 uncultured Spirochaeta sp. | reverse complement strand
ATTTGGTACAGAGTTGGCCATGCATACAGATACGAATGACGTGCTAAGCGGGGCCGATAGCTGGTATGCAATGCAAATAACGGGACATGTCGGATGGGCTCAACCTTTCGAAATATTTGGTTCCCGTTTAACGATAGGCGCCTTGCTGCAGCCCATTATTCGAACGCATACGGACTTACCTTTGGGGGTATTCCGTTCCGAGCTGGAAAACAGGGATTTAAAGGCGCAGATGGATGCTTTGCCTACGCTGGCAGGAACTGCATTAGGAATGAGTGCTGGCCTGCTTTTTGAGCGGGGTGGTTTCAGCTTTGGCACTTTTGTTAAAAACCCTTTTCCAGCCAGGCTGTATTACAGCGTAAACCCTTTTGGTACCGTAGCTGAATACCTGATCAATAATTTTGGTGTTTCGCCGACCAGCTCTTCCAGTCAGGAGGATGTTGATCGTCTTATTGGCGGTATGGAGTACGCTTTGCCCTTGTCATGGGGTTTGGCAGGGGAGTATGCCTTCCCTCTGGTTAAAGATGTTCTTTCAGCTGCCATAATTGCTGGTTATCGATCTGTCCAGACCTCCGAGACAATATATGATCAAGGGCCATACCTTGGCATGGAATTGGAATTATGGGAATTGTTTCAAGTGCGCGCCGGTTTGCAGGAAAGCGGGGTTGGCGGCAGTGTCGGTGTGAGCGTCGGTATAATGGATTTCTCCCTTGCGATCAATCAAAATGATGATTCATGGGGCTCGGCTATGCGAGCGGCCATCCGCTGGTAAGCTCAAATAATCAATACAAAGGTTAACAATAGTCCTGAGCCAAAAGCCAGTAAGGTATTTTTACTGGCCAGACCTACTATAAATGCCAACAGTACGCCGGCAATGCCGGCGAATGGCTTGCCCGGTACTGACTGCAAGGCAGATGGGAAGAGCAGGGCTCCGAGGGCGGCGGCCGGAATGGCTTCCATGATTTTTTTTAGCCAGGTTGGCCCGGTTTTTTTTCCAGTTTTAAAAAGGAATGGGGTAGCGCGCAAAAGATAGGTTCCCATCGCCATCAGGGTAATTGTCATGAAGAAATTCATTTTTCGGCCTCTTTTGCCAGGTCGGGCAAGTGGTGAAAAAAGCGGAGCTTAAGGCTGTCAAAAGCCGGTCTTGCAAGAGCTCCAATAATCATGGCGACGGTAAATGCCCAACCGGCGGGCAGCCAGCCCGATTTTATAAAAGCAAGGTGGACGCCAGCAGCAACTATAGCAGGCAAGATTGATAGCAGTGATTTGCGAATATGGCTGGCTAGCAAAGCTGCGAACAGGCAAAAGAGGGCCGCTCCCAGTGCGGATTGCAGCGCGACCGGCAAGGCCTGTCCGGCCAGGTAGCCAAAGGCAGTGCCTCCCCACCAGGCTGTCCAGGCACCGACTTCCATGCCGCTTAGTCGTCTGGGGTTAATGGGTTCGGTATTGGCGCTGGCACTGGCAAAAACTTCATCTGTAAGGCCAAAAGGGGCAAGAAAATGCCATGGCCTTGGCCACTTGTGCGCCTCTGCAGCGATAACTGTGCTGAATAGCAGATGACGGGCGTTTAATAGTAAAGCCGAGATTACAATCTCAAGCCCATTTGTGCCGCCGGAAAAAAGGCTTACTGCCAAAAATTGCGCTGCACCGGCGAACACTGTAAGAGACATTGCGACTGCCTGGCTCATTAGCAAACCGGCGTTTTGTGCGGTGGCACCAAAGGCAATGGCGATCGGAATGTAGCCTGCGGCAATAGGTAGCGAATCTCTTAGGCCCAGCAAAAAGGCCGGTATATTTTTGTGAGCCATATCAGCTGCTGATTTGCCTTATTTGCTTAAGCAGTTCGAAAGAGGCTAGCACTTCATCACGGCGTATCGCGACGCTTTCGATATTGCAGCCAAGCGGAATTCCTTTTCGGTCGCAGAAATCCTTGGTTTCAAGGAAGATCTCTCGACAATGGTGGATGGATTGCTCCAGCATGTCCTTGTTGCGTTTTAGATCATTTTCCAGCCAACGCGGCACCTCAATCCCTAGCCAGCGAATAAAATCAAGGGTCTTTGATGATCCGCAGGGTGTCAGGGTGATGTAAACCGGCTGCATCGGGATTTCTTGATCCTGGCAGGTGTAGTAATAGTCAGAAAGCACATCCTTGAATAATCCAGCGTTATATACACATTGTGAGACAAAGAAGGTGCAGCCTGCCTTTGTTTTTCGAATTAGGGATTCGTGTTCTTTTTTTGTGTTTTTATGCCTCTCTGCAATCAGTATGCCGCCCATCGGGATATTGGGTTTCATCTGTTGGTAAAGAGAGTAAGCCTCTTTTAAGCTGGTGTTGCCTATGCTGGCAGAAGATGGTGAACCGACAAAGACAATGGAATAGGGCTGGCTGGCCTGTTGCATGTTGGTCAGTATTGTTTTTAGCTCTTCAACCCGGTATTTTCCAACACTCAGATATACAATTTTAGGTAGTTCAAGGGCTTTTAAATCTGATGATGCATACTCATAGGGGTGTATTGTCTCAATATAGGGGAATGGCCTGGTATCGCTGGTCCTGTCCTTTTCATCCTGGATATCGTATACAATCAAGGCGTCAGGGGCGCCGGCTGTGATTCTTTCTATCCTTTTGTTGTTGATCCTGGCCAGTTTTTCCTGGTTATGATCAATTTTTGGAGGGGTGATACCATATAGCAAGGGGTTTGATTTATTCATGCTGATCCTTTTTTAGTTGTATCAATAAAAAATCCTCAGAATCGTAATGCTCTGCGAGCGCCCTGATTGTATAGGTGTCAGGGCTTGTTATGGAAGCTTTTGAAATATCTTTTGAAATATAAGCCGACTTGCCTTGCCAAAAAAGATCAATAAATTGACCGGTAAGGGTGGAAGTCACTGCCCATGATCCCCCGCTGCCATGCAAGCGTTGTGGAATGGCGGAATAGAAGCTCCCGGAACTATCCTGCCAGAGGGAACCTTCTGCGCGTAAATCAATCAAAAGATCCATACCCATAAAAATATCATCCCAAACCGGAAAAAAGATATCCCGACAGATGGTTATGCCGACAGAAATGCCGTTGAAATCAAGCAGTCGAGCATCTTGTGGGCGGCCGGCATCAAGTTGAAGCTCGCTTTTCTCGAAGGCCGTCAAGAATGATTTGTCCTGTTCATAAATTACAGTTCCTTCGGCGTCATACAGCACAGCCCGGTTGGTCAACCGGTCTGCCGCCCTATCATGGGCGAAGTAGGTGCCTGCCAGGATGCTAATGCCGTATTGCTTGGCCAGTTCCCCATAGAGGTTATCCATGTGTTTGCGAATCATTTGGCTTTGTTGGATGAACAGATCGCGCATGGATCGGGGTCCGTCAGTTGTTTCACTAATGCGCCTGATGGCCTTGCGGACGCTGTCGGAACTCTTGATTATTTCTGCCCATGGGCTGGTGGCCAGCATGACATTGAAATACTCAGGGAAAATTATTAAATCGGATTTTTGGGCAGCGGCATTCTTTACAATTTCCCGGACCATCGAGCCGTGGGCAGCAGGGTTTACCATGATTGACTCATTGATGTGTGGCTGAACGATGCCAACTCTAAGGCTTGTCGCTTTTTCCGCTCTACAGCCAGGTATCAAAAAGCTGAGTAATATGATGAAAACACCAGCCAAGTGCCGGCCAGGAAAATGTGAAAACTGTTGCAATGAAGGTCTCCTGAATGCCGCCGCTAGTAGCTAAATCCTGAACCGCCGATAAATTCTCTTAGCAGTGAGAAGCGGGGCACTTTGCCGGGCAAGATTGGGTTGAAATTTTCCAAAAAGTCAATCAAAAGCGTAGCCATGGCAAATTCCGAAGATAGCGGGGAAACAGAGCGCAAAAGCGGTACGGCGTAATTGCGCAGTACAGAAAGCTCGTAGTCAAGGGCACTGTTGAAG
>CAZDYA010000172.1:0-3929 GCA_964509515.1 uncultured Spirochaeta sp. | reverse complement strand
CTATATGAGCGAGCAGGAAGATGATATTACGATGGCCGTAATACGCAAAAAGTAGGCCAAATTCATGTGCAGAATACTCTGAAATGTGTTAAACTCCGTAGTGGAAACGACTAAAAGTTGTAATAGTTCAAGGAGTGTTCATGGAACCCGCCAAAATTGGTCCTTATGAAATAATCGAAAAAATTGGCGAAGGCGGTATGGGGGTGGTTTACCGTGCCCTGGATAGGCAGGCTGAACGTACCGTTGCTATCAAAACCCTGAAAGATAGCGTTGATTCTTCCAGTGAAACATTTATTCGATTTAAAAAAGAAGCTGAGCTACTAGAGACCTTTAACCATCCGAATATCTTGCGTTTTATAGAGTTCCGCGAGCTGGATAACCGATTGTATATCGTCACTGAGTACCTGGAAGGCATGAACATGCGTGAGGTTATCAAATCGGCTGATATATCGGTAGATCAGAAGGTCGAATTGATGCTGCAAATCGCCCGCGCATTGGACTACGTTCATTCGCAGGGGGTTATTCACCGCGACCTGAAACCAAGTAACATTATCGTTACAGAAAATATGACGACGGCCAAGATTTTGGACTTTGGTGTTGCCAACCTTATGAATATCCAGAAGATGTTTACGGTAGAAAAACATGGCTTGGTTGGCAGCTTTGCCTATATGTCGCCTGAACAAAGCGGCATTCTTAAACGGAATGTTGATACCCGTTCTGATTTGTATTCGGTTGGTATTTTATTTTATCAATTGATAACCGGGCAGCTTCCCTATCAGGCCAAGGATGTGGGCGAGCTTATCCATCAGCATATTGCCAAGATACCTGACAATCCGGAAGAAATTGTGACTGGTTTGTCACCGATTATTTCCAAGATAATCCTGAAACTTATCAAGAAGGATCCAGATGACCGCTATCAGAGTTCGTTTGGTTTTGCCGAGGACTTGCAGATATATCTTGATCTTGGCGAAGAGCAAAAGCAAACCTTCTATTTGGAGCTTGGTAAAAAAGACCGCCTGAAAAATCTTAATTATCGTACTCAGCTCATTGGTCGCAAGAAGGAAAGCAAGCGCTTGCTGGACCATCTGAATGATACCCTGCTTGGCAAGGGTTTTGTCTCGGTTGTTCTGGGTAAATCAGGGGTTGGTAAGAGCCGACTGGTATCAGAATTGCAGCGGTTTACCAGTAGCAAGAATGCCTTTTTGGTAGAGGCCTCCAGCTCGGAACGTATGCAGAGCCAGCCGTATTATCCCTTTATCGAGGTTGTAAAGCGAATAATTGAAATTGTTGCCAAGATGCCAGGAGAGCAGCGCAAGGAAATTCATGCAACTGTTGCTGAAAAGCTGGGGGATGAAGGACGCTTGCTTGCCAAGATCATACCCGAAATGGCGCAGCTTACCGGTAAGTACACCGATGACATGAAGTTCGATCGCAAGGAAAACGATATTTTCTTCGAAAAATTGAAGGATTTTTTCCTGGCGGTAGCCTCGCCCAAGCATCCTTTTATTCTAAGTTTTGACGATGTGCACTTCTGGGATCACGGCAGTATTCAGTTGCTGCAGTACATTTCCGGTTTTGTTAATGAAAGCAGCCTGTACATCGTTTTGGCCTTGCAGGAAGAAGAGAGCTCTCGTGTTGAAGACCTGATGACCGCAGCCCGCGATGGAGCGCAGGCAGGTATTATCGAGATCATTACCCTCAATCCATTGGCCGCCGAAAACGTTGAGGATTTGGTAAGCGAAATATTTGGTGATATTTATGTGGGTCTGAAAGAGCTTAGTGATCGTTTGTATGAAAGCTCCCAGGGTAACCCACTGCTGATTGTTGAAAATATCAAGACCCTGGTTGAAGAAGGTATCCTGCAACAGAAAGAGGATGGTTGGGCCGTAAAGCTGGATGCCCTGGCTGATTTCACCTTTTCATCCTCGATTGCTGACAAGATTGAAATGCGTTTGCAGCGGCTGTCAGTTGAATCACGTCAGGTTTTGGGCTATGCCGCTGTAATCGGGCGGGAGTTCAGTTTTCCACTGCTTTTTGCTATCGCCAGACAGGGTAGTGATGATGTCAGTCAGGAAACCTTGCTTGAGAACTTGAGCGAAGGAATGTCGGCGCAGTTGCTTGAGGAAAGTTTTTCCGAAACTGGCGAGATTGTTTATACCTTTGTTCACGAGAACGTTATGACATCCCTGTTAGCTGATATGGACGAAGATTTGATAAAGCGTCTTCATCAGAATACCGCCGAACAGCTTGAATCATCATATGAAGGTAGTGACAAGGTATACCAGCTTGCTTACCACTATACCGAAGCAGGCAATAATTCAAAGGCTTATACTTATACCAATCAGGCTGGCAAGTTGGCGCTGGAGTCTTTTTCATTCCGGCTGGCAGTTCAATTCTTTTATAGTGCGTTGAGTGTTCTAAAGCAGTTTGGAAAGGAGACTGAAAAGACCCTGCAGTCGCGGGTTAAGCTATCGATTGAGATTGCCAATCTTAATTTTCAGCTGGGTGAATACGAGAAAAATGTTGAGCTATTGACCGAGATTTGTACGGTAACCGAAGAAAATGATGATCAGCAAAACCTGGCGCAGGCCTTGTACATGCTGGCAAAGAATTATTTCTTTGTTGGTAATCAGGCCAAGGCCATGGAGATTTACGGCAAGCTGATTCCTATTGCCGAAAAACTTAATATTCCGGAATTGCTGGCCCTGCCATATTGTGCTATCGGCCGTGCCCAGTGTTTGTTGGCCAATTTTGATGTAGCAATTGAGTATATTCAGAAGGGACTTGAATTACTGCCGCCGGAAGAAGTGCTGGAGAACATGTATTCGCTGGGGATGCTGGCGCAAAGCTATGGCTATCTTGGTGAGAAGAAAAAGACCATCGATACCATGACCGAGTTAAAGCAGAAATACGGTGATACGCCTAATGAGTTGTTTCAGCTTTTTATTCAGTTTTATGAGGCTGCTATAGAGGTTATGGTCGGCAGCCCGTTGAAATCGATAGAGCTTAGTCAGCGCACCGTTCAGATGGCCAGGGAGCAGAAGAATATTGCTCTGGAGGTATCGGCTGAATATTTTATCGGGCTGGCAAATTCCTTGCAGGGGCGTAACAATCAGGCCCTGCGGCAGATAAATAAAGCCCTGCGAATGGCCGAAGAAAACCATGTTTCGATCGGTTTGTTCAATTTTTATTTGAATCAGGCAGAGTTGTATGCCTTGAGCGGGCGTCTTGAACTGGTGGACGAAGCTATAGAAAAAGCCACCGCCCATGCAGCAATGGCCAATCCTCCTCTTATAGAGCAGTGGAAGAAAAGAATTAGTGCTATCGCCATGCTTGGTGAGAAAGAACCTGATTTGGATGAGGCTCTTAAAACGATAGATGAAGCCTTGCAGCTATGTCAGCAGTTGGGTTCATCATATGCCTTTATTCGCGCCCAGAGCGAGGTAATTAAGGCTGTTATTCTTGTGATGAAAGACAGGCAAGAAGAAGCAAAAACCCTTTACGATGGTGCTATTGCTGTATACGAGCAGCTCGGTCTTGACGTTTATATCAAGGCCTCAGAAAGGGTGTGGATCCGCTTTGTTGAGCCGGAAAGATTGGCCGAAGCAGGCGGTGAAGAATTCGATCCGGAGTTGACCCATACCGCCACGGCTACCCAAAGCGAGTTCAGCTATCAGCGTCAGTTGAACTATCTGCTTAAGCTCTCTGAGCAGCTGGCCCAGGTCCATGAGATGGACGACCTTTTGCCGCGGATCATGAGCCTGGCGGTCGAGGTGTCGGGGGCCGAGCGTGGTGCGCTGTTCCTGTATGAGGCACCCGACGAAGAGGGCGGCAAGCCGGCGTTGACGCTTAAGGCTAAGCAGTCGATAGACGTACGCGAAGAAACCGAGAAGATGGCTTATAGCACCCAGGTAGTCGAGAAGACTGTT
>CAZDYA010000171.1:0-3996 GCA_964509515.1 uncultured Spirochaeta sp. | reverse complement strand
CGCTGGCGGGGGAGGCCGGGCGCTGCCCAAAAGGCGGGGCTCCGCCTATACGGCCGGCTCCGCCTATACGGCCGGCTCCGCCCCTAGAACGCGCTGGCATCGACCGGGCTTTCTTCTGGTTGGGGGCCGCCCTCTATTCGGATGAATACCTTGTTGGGAAGGCAGATCAGCCATTCGCCGCTGTTGGCGATCCAGCCGTCACGGACGCAGATCTGCAGGGGGCCGGGGTCGGCTTTTACCCTGACCTTCCCCTCCTGAATTTCCACTAGCGTGGGGCCGAGGGGGCCGTTCAGCTCAATTGTGGTGTCCTGATTAATATCATACAGCCAGGATTTGCCTTCGGCCTGAATTGCGACGCGGGAGGCGCTGTCTTTTTGTTGATTCGCCATGACAAATGTCGTTAAGGAAACAGTGATAGCCACACCAAGCATGAGCCAGTCAAATAGTTTTAAGGTTTTCAGGTAGTTTAAAACAAGATTGCTTAGCATATCAGATTATATAGTCAGGATCACTGCGGTCAGGGAGCGGAAAAGAAATATTCATAGTGGTTCCATTATCGCTTGAAAATCTGTAAGAGCCACCGATTTGTTCACTTAGCATTCTGATAAGCATGAAGCCCAGGGAACCGTCGGTATCAGGGTTCATGCTGGCCGGCAGACCTTTGCCGTTGTCTTGAATAATGATCTGACATTCTTTTTCTTTGCACAGAAAAACAAGTTTGATTTGCGGCCTTGTCGATTTTGAATCGCCTGCAGGGTCCTTTGTCATGAAAGCGTGTTTGAAGGCGTTGGTAATGCCTTCATTGACAATTAGACCTAAAGAAATCGATGTATCCAGGTCAATGCAGATATCTTCAGCTTCAACATCGATTGCAACCTGATTATTGCCGGAAGTATCTTGCAGCATTCCAATTAGTTCTTCCAGATAATCGCGAAAATGAACCTGGTCAAGGTTTCTGGATTGATAGAGCTTTTCGTGGACCAGCGCCATGGAAATAATGCGGTTGTGGGTTTCCTGCAAGGTTAGCATGCTTTCTTCGTTAACGTCCTGCATCTGGAGGTGGATCAAGCTAGCCAATATTTGAAAGTTGTTTTTAACCCGGTGGTGAACTTCCTTTAACAGAACTTCCTTTTCGGCCAGGGCCGCGCGCAGTTCTTTTTCCCTGGTTCCGACAGCCAGCATCAATTCCTGAAATGAAGCTGATAACCGGGTGATCTCGTCGCCCTCCTGAATTTTGGAGATAGCCGCCGGGGTATATTGACTGGCACCCTGAATCTCTTTGACTACTGCATGAATGGGGTTGACCACCAACCGACGCAAGAGAATACCCATAATAATTGCCAGCGTCAGACTGATCATCATGGTCAGGATGATGTTTTGATAAATAAGCTGCCGCAAATTCCTGGCTGCTACTTCGGTGCTAAAGTGTATCTCTACGTAGCCCATCAATTGTTGGTTGTGCCGGATGGTTCCGCTGGCGATTAAATGGCGCGGGTTGGCAAGCTGCTGGATGGCTTGTTCGTCTTGAATTTCGCTTGGGAAATTCCTTTCGTCTCGCCCGAAAGCCAGCCATAAAGGTGAGTTTGCGCTGGCTTCCTTGACAATGACCATTCTAAGTGCCGGATTAGCCATCTCGGCCATGATGTAGCTGGTAGCGTGTTCTGATGTGTAGGACCATAGGGGCAGTTCCATCGAGGTTTCCAGCCTGGTTACAATGCGCTGGGTTTGGGCGCTAATCTGCCGCATTATCTGATGATGAGAAATGAAAACGCCGATTATACTGGCCAGGAACATGATAATAAAGACGATTGCTATCAGAATGAAGATGATCTTGCTTTGTAGTTGCAGTGCAGGTCTATTCATCTTTAGAGTTATCCTGAGCTCGGGCTAATAGTTCTGGAGGGATTGTAATTCCGAGCCTTTCAGCTACAGAAGGGTTTATGCAAAGTTTGGTTTCAGGCAATCCAGGGTAGATTTGATCAAATGCTTCCCCTTGCAAGAATTGATGCAGCATTCCTGCCAGCAAGTGCCCGGCTTCGTGCGTAGAAGTGTAAGAGCTCATCAGCGAGCCCCAGCCCTCTGAAATCTCCAGCTTGCTGATCCCAAATAAGGGTGATTGCGCATTGTTGCTTACCATGCGTACATATTCTTCCTGTATTCCCATTTGATCCATGGGGCTAAGAAAGGCATCTACCTGAGGATCGAGTTCCAGAATGTGTTGCCAAGCTAGCTGAATGCTCCTTCGGTAACCAAATTCGCCAGGGACGAAGGGAATCTCCCTAAAAATCACCTGGATATCGGCCAGATCTGGTTCTTTGAGCGCCTGCCTCAAGTGTTCGTTGTAATCCAGCGATTGGGGCATGCTGGTGTATACAAGGCCAATGGTCCTGACTTCTGGCAGCAGTTGTCTGATAAGCCGCAGGCGTTCAGCCGGAGGTACTGGATATGCCACCCCTGTAAATTGGCTGTAAGGCGCTTGATAGAAGGCTTGAATAAGACCTGTACTGATTGGATCGGTTTGATTGCCAAAGAAAAAGTGGCATTGATCGCCATTTTTTTTTGGCAGCAGTCCGGCAGCGGTATCGCGCTGAAAAAGCTCGATAAAGGCCATGGCGGCAATGGTGCCGTTTAGTACAACGGCATTGTAAGCCGTGCAATCTTCAATCTGCCAGATACGTTGCGCTAGCGAGGCTTGATTGCCCAAGGAATAGTATTGGATGTGAAGATTATCGTTTAGGATGTAGCCAAGCCTGTCGAGTTCATCCAGCATGGCCAGCCTGAAAGATTCATATGGCTCGCCCTGCTGGGCATCAATAATCAGAATTTTGAAATCACGATCTGTGGAATCCAGACCTGTCGGGTTGTCAGGCGCGGCAAACAAGAATGTGGCAGAAAGCGTAAGCAATGCCAGGATAATCAAAAAATCAGGAGGAGAATGTTGCTTTGGTCGGCGAGAGTAAAGCTTTGGCATGGCCTTCCCTTTTGAGTGAAATCACTAAAATTAATGATAGGTCTCGGGCTGGGCGTTGTCAAGCGCGGTGACTTTGGGGGATACTGCGGCTATGCAGGGATTTGACGCGCCGATGAGTAATTCGGTGGAACGCTATGTAAAGCAAGCCGGGAAGGGGATTAACCGCTATGGCCTGATAAAAGAGGGCGACCGGGTGCTGATGGGAATTAGCGGCGGCAAGGATTCGCTGTCCATGGCCTATGCGCTGGCGGCCCGGCGGAAGTGGCTGCCGGTTTCTTATGATCTTCAGGCAGTTATGGTGCAGTGGCGGGAATACCCGATAGCGCAAGAAAAGCTTGATGCTTTGGATGCCTTTTTTGCTGCCATAGAGGTTCCTTTTCGGCGGATACCAATGACCATGCGGCCAGAGTCCTTTCGCGGGAAATTCAACTGTTATCTTTGCGCCCGCAACCGCAAGCGGGTATTGTTTGAAATCGCGGATGAAGAGGGGTTCGGAACTGTGGCCTTTGGCCATCATATGGATGACATTGCCGAGACTACCCTGATGAACATGGTGGTGCAGGGGCGCTCTGCCACCATGGTGCCGGCACAGGATTTTTTTGGCGGAAAGATCAGGGTGATTCGGCCGCTATGCGCGGTGCGGGAATCCATGGTTGAAAGTATTGTTCATACGCTGAATTTGCCGGTAGTCTCGATTGATTGTCCGCTAAAAAACGAAAATCTGAGGGTGGATTTTAAGCGGATTGTAGGTGAGCTTTCTGGCATTAACCGCTATGCACGGGAGAACATAATTCGTTCGCTTACCAATATCGACATGGATTATCTGCCTACTGGCGAGTAAATATTGCTAAAAACCTACAATATTAGTAATCTAAGGTATGAATAAATATGATTTGTTGGTAATAGGCATGGGACCAGCCGGGATGGCAGTGTCTGCCATGGGTTCGGCCATGGGCTTGTCCGTGCTTTCGATAGAAAAAGACAAGGTCGGCGGTGAATGTTTGAACTGCGGATGCATTCCCAGC
>CAZDYA010000170.1:0-4004 GCA_964509515.1 uncultured Spirochaeta sp. | reverse complement strand
CTTCCAGGTTTTCAGGGTCGCCAAAACAATTATCTATATCTGCTGGCAGGGTTTGATTCAAATCGCCGGCGACCAGCACCATGTCCTGCGGGCGGCTGGCGGCGAGCTCGGCCGCCCGGCGGGCAATCACCGATGCAACTTGTACCCGCAAAGGCTCGGTTTCTGCCTCACCGCCAATCTTGCTGGGCCAGTGGGTTGCCAGCAAGTGAAATCCCCGCCCGGGTTCATTCGGCAGGACCAGCTCTGCTTCCAGCACTGGTCTGATTCTTTCATCATTAAAGGGATAAGCTCCGTGAACACGAATACTTTTGACCGGCAGGCGCGACAAGAGGCCAATCTGTATAGCGTTGCCATCGACCTCGGTTGCCAACGCCACCGGATATAGACGCTCACCCAGCACCAGATTACGCAGATCGTTTACAACATTGGCGTTCTCGACCTCGGTCAGAACAACTATGTCCGGACCCCGTCCGAATGTGCCGCTGACACCACGAATAACCCTGCCAATATCATCAAGCCTATCCAAATAAGCACTTCGATCCCATTTTTCACCCGGTACAAACTCGGGGTATTCACTGCCGTCATGAATATCGTCAAACAGGTTATGCACGTTGTAGGTCATCACCATTATGGAATTATCGCCTATTCCAAATAGTTCACACCCGCTGGTGAGCGCCAGCACGACGGCCAGGGCCAAACAGAGCAAGGCACAGAATATTCTTTCACCCAAATAAAAACCCCCTGCTGGTATTAACCTTCAGGGGGCTGTCAAAATCCTGTTTTCCAACTGGCAAGTCGGGATTTTTAGTCCTGCGTTTGCATCCACCGGGCTACCAGTTCAAGCTCTTCTTCCAGCGGAATTACATCCCTGGCAAAACCCTGCCCGGTTACCTGCTCATATAGCTCGCGATAGCGGGCGGCTACCTCTTCTTTTACCGACTGAGGAAGCTCTGGAACCGGACCGTCGCCGGTAAAGCCTGTCTCGCGCAAAAAATTGCGCAGAAACTCCTTGTCCAGCTGACGGGGAGTAAGGCCAGCCGGCACAGTCCCGTCATCGTTTAAATTATTGGCGTACCAATAGCGCGATGAATCCGGGGTATGCACCTCGTCAACCAGATATAACCGCCCCTGATAAAGCCCGAATTCATACTTGGTATCTACCAGCACCAGCCCCTGTCGGCGTGCATATTCACTGCCGCGGGCGAACAATGCCAGGGCGGCCCTTTCGACCTGCTGCCAGACCTCGGCACTTACCAGGCCGCGTGCGATAATATCCTCGCGGGATATCGGCTCATCATGATCGCCGATCTCGGCCTTGGTTGATGGTGTAATGCATGGGGTTTCAAAACGATGAAACTCGCGGATCCCCGCTGACTGGCCCGCGCTATCAGATGGGCCGTCGCCAACCGGCATGCCAGGAACGATCTGGCCGGCAGCCACAGCCCGCCAGGCCGAGCCGGTCAGATAGGCACGAACGATCACCTCTACCGGCAGCACCTCGCAGCGCCGAACAAGGGAGCTGCGGGGACCAAGTTTCTGTAAAATATGATTGGGCAGCACGTCGCTGGTGGCATCGAACCAGAATTGCGATAGCTGGTTCAGGATGGCTCCTTTGCCTGGTATCTCTCCCAAAACAGCATCAAAGGCAGAGACCCTGTCCGTAGTAATGATTACTCCCTGATCTTCGCCCCAGAATGCCTCGCGGACTTTACCGCTACGCCGCTGCCAGCCTACCGGTGCAAAAAGCTTTTCAAACAGTGCCGGATCAGACATAACCGCGCCTAAATACCAAGCTCATCGCGAGTGGTCACAATCCGGCTGATCAGCCCGTAGTCAAGTGCCTCACTGGCGCTCATCCAGTAATCGCGGTCGGTATCCTTTTGCACCTTTTTAAGGGTTTGTCCGGTTTCCTCGGCAATCAGTTGATTCAGTTTAACTTTGGTACGCTCAATCTCGCGGGCGTGAATTTCGATCTCGGTAGCATTGCCACGGATGCCACTTAATGGCTGATGAATCAGGTAATGAGAATTGGGCAAGCCGATTCTTTTGTCTTTGGGGGCGGCCAGCAGAATAAGCGCTCCGGCGCTAGCTACCAGGCCCATGCCGATTGTATAGACCTCGGGCTTAACAAAACGCAGCATGTCAAAAATGGCATAGCCGGCATCAACATCGCCGCCGGGCGAATCAATGAACACCTTGATTGGTTCATCACCGGCGCTTTCCAGCAATAATAACTGGCGAACGACCTTCTCGGCTAGCTCCTTGTTCACTTCACCTGAAAGCAAAATTGAACGGGTTTCCATCATCTTGGCCATCAAGGGATCATTGCCCTGTGGCTTGTTTTCCTCTGTTTTCTCTTCGAATCTCATATTATTCCTGTTTATGATGCAATTTTATTGATCTTCTGTTACTATACTATGTATGGCGCATGAACAGCAAACCCCCGCCGGAAAATCCGGTGTAATTGGCATTATCGGACGACCCTCGGCTGGCAAATCCAGCATGGTAAACCGCATTTGCGGGGCCAAGGTGGCTATCACCAGCCCTTTCCCGCAAACAACCCGTACCCAAATCCGCGGAATCTTTACCGAGAAACGCGGCCAGCTGATGTTCCTGGATACCCCCGGCTACCATCTTTCTGACAAAAAACTGAATCATAGTTACCAACAAGTGGTAACCGAGGCCCTGCCTGAATGCGATGCCCTGCTGTATGTGCGCGACCTGACACGCCCTGGGGGTCCCGAAGAAGATGCCATTCTGCAGCTGGTGCGCAGCAGCGGTTTGCCCTGGGTGGCAGCCATGAACAAGATTGATGCCCTGTTGATTGACGGGGTGATGGGCAGCGAAAGCCTGGAACAGTACACCGCCGCCGCCGAACAGCTGCCGCAAGAGCATCCGCCGTTCGCCGTGGTTGAAACCTCCGCCGAAAACGGCATTGGCTACGAGCGCCTGCTGGACGCCCTGTTTGAAATAAGTCCGGAAGGGCCGCCCATGTACCCTGCCGAGTTCTACACTGATCAGGAACCCACCTTCCGCATTGCCGAAATCATCCGCGAAAAGGCCATCTGCCGCACCAAGCAGGAAGTGCCCCATGCCATGTACGTCGATATAGCGGACGCCGAATATAACGAGCCAAAAAACACCTTAACGGTGCGCGCCTTTTTGATTGTTGAAAGAATAACCCAAAAGGCCATTGTGGTTGGCGCTGGCGGCAAGAAAATAAAGGCCATCCGGCTAAGTGCCCTGCGCGAGCTTAATCAGCTGTTTGACTATAAAATCAAGCTGGATCTGCGGGTCAAGGTGCAGCCAAAATGGCGGCATCGTGATGCCGTAATCCGCAAGATTACCCACGCTGGGCAGTCTTCTTAGGACTATTTTTCCCTTTTTTGTGCCTGAATGCTGCCATCCCGCATACCGGTGACAACAACGGTATCGCGGTGCCAGAACAAGCCGTTCTCGACCACCCCCGGAATGGCATTCAGACTGCGCTCCATGGCCTGCGGGGTTTCAGGCAATCCGGCCGTAAATCTGACATCGACTATCATATTGCCGTTTTCAGAGATTACAGGCCCGATCTTTGACTGCGCCGGCCGCAGCAAAGCCTGACCTCCCATCTTCTCCATGGCCCTGATAACGGTAGTCCGTGCTTCGGGGATAACCTCCAGCGGTATCGCCACCGTATCAGCCAGACGCTCAACCAGTTTTGATTCATCGACAATTACAACAAAACGGGAAGCAGCGTAGGCGACAATCTTTTCTACCAAATGAGCTGCCCCGCCGCCCTTGATCAAGGCCAAATCGGCATCCACCGCGTCGGCCCCATCAATAGCTACATCCAAACTGGCATCGATATCCGGGTCGTTCATGCTGCGAACCGGCAGGCGCAGCTCCTGACATAATTGCAGGGTCTGCATGCTAGTCGGCACAACCAGAATATCAATCAGGCGGCCGGCACTGATACGCTCGGATATACGTCGAACAGCGTGTACGGCGGTCGTGCCGGT
>CAZDYA010000169.1:0-4023 GCA_964509515.1 uncultured Spirochaeta sp. | reverse complement strand
CCGTGGCCGGTACAATCAAATACCGCCAAATACTGAAAAACACCGCTACTAACAACCCAGTACATATCACCGCCAACAATATCCCTGGGTAGCCAGATAAGCACTCTTTGAGGGATTACTTGATCTAGCAGGCTGTCGGAAGGCAGACTGTTTAATTGCAGGCGCCGTGCATAGGCGATACTGTCAAGAACTTCCCTGTTTTTTTCCTGCAACTCCTGATGCTGGAAATCAAGCATTTCCTTTTGAGCAGCCACCGTGCTATAAAGTTCCGAATTACGAATGATTGAAGGAATAATGCTGCAAATGGAATATATGGTATCGATGTCATTCTCGCTTAAACACACTTCGTGCGAGAAGCTCCACATTTGCAGAACTCCAACCGGCGAGCCGCTCTTGCGGATTGGCACCTGAATGATGGATTTGATCTTGATATCCAGCATCTCCATGACAATGGCATCCTTGGGCTTCATTGGAAGCCCCGCGAGCGCCGAAAAATCGGGAACATACATATGCTTATTATTCAAATAGGTATAGCAGCTGCCGCCCTCCGGCGGATCAATTTTATAGGCGTTCCCCAGATCGGCAAAATAATTCATAACCTCCCGGGTTTTGGCTTCCAGCTCACTATTTACTGTTTTCCAATGACGCGGCGGCAAAAGACCGTTTTCCTCTAACTGCACACCGGCTATCTCAAAACCGAATATCTCGAGCAACTCACCCATAAAGACATCAAAGAATTCATCCAGCGATAAGAGGTAATTGATTTTCTCGGTCAGTTTTAGCATACGCTGATATGATTTACGGGCTATCAGTATCCTTTCTTTTTCCTGCTGCAAGCGTTCGTGTTCAATTGATTCATTGATCCGGGCAGCAAGCAGGCTGGAGATCAGCTGGATTTCTGTCACCTGAGACCGTGATATGGAATGCCGCGAAAAAAGCACAACCACCGCATCTGCCAGCGGAATGTAAAGCACCGATTCCAGCTGCCACCAGTCAAAACGCTCCCTGGTAAAATTATCAGCATCGTCCAGGGAGCCTTTTTCAACCAAAAGCGGAACTTCTGATTCAAGCACCTGCCGGAACAGCCTGAATTCATCCTCTGATAGATTGGGAGAAAACTGTGAATATACCTCGGAGATATTCTTTAAATCCTCTCCAAATGTATACTGACTAACTGTCAGGTTTTCTGAATCTTGCCTATGCAGAAAAAGCTTTCCGATACAGGGAACGACCTGCTCGATCTCGTCAAAAAGCAGGCCCTGAAGGTCAGACAGGCGCGCAACCGACAAGATACCTTCGAGCAGTCGAAGACTGAGCTGTTCGGAAAGCTTTGCTGATTGCGGCCTATGCATATCGTATTCTCTTTTTAACTATAATCGGCAATTGTTGCCTTGGCTCCTTGGTACCCGACTTCTATCCCTTTGTCAAGATTGGCGTATGACCAGTGGTAATTGAGCTCGTCATAGCGCATGCCAATCTCGACAACCTTGGTAGTATCTCCCTGTTCCTTCAGGTGATACTTGAACAGCTTGATGTCATCATCGGCAATCGTGGTAAAGGGTAGCATGACCGCCAGCAACTCGGCGTCCAGCAGGTTTTGAGGCGGCTTGATCGACTTGTAATCGGTAATCTTGATGACCCAAACCTCGTCCAGGTCGGGGTGGTTTTCCATAAGATGCTCAAAATTAACGGTATCAATGACGGCGCCCTCGCAATACTTGTCACCATTGATTTCCGGGTTGGCAGTGTAGTTCAGGACACTGGAACCAGCCATCAGATACTGAGCATTGCCGGTGGCAAACTTGGGGTGATTGTGACGGTTCACAAACAGCTCTATCTGCTGCTTGCTCAAATTATAGGCATTGAAATATACCAGCTTCTCACTCTGACACAGGGCATCAAAATCAATAAACTGATTTACCAAATCGTCATTATGTACCAGCCCGGTGCGGCCGCTTTTATGCAGGCCATAGCTCATGTTCATCATGTATCTTGCCCAAGGATTCAATGAAATCCCCTTGCTAAGATAATAGTTGAAATACTCCTTGCTGGTAGCAGGCTGGTTCCACATTTCCCACATGTACTGGCCTATCCGCCAAGGCAGGAATAGATCCTGATAGGATTCTGGATCCATCATCAGCTCGAGGGTCTTCTGCATGTCGCCCTGATAATCCACAAGAAAAGTCTTTACCGGCACGGGATACTTGCTAAAAACGTCATCCTCGACAAAGATCTGACGAAAAAACTCGGTGATAGCACCGATACGGTCCTGCTGCGGCGGCATGCTGTTATACAAACAGCCCACCCAGCTGCCAACACAACCGCAGGTAAACACATCAAATTCGATACCGGCTTCTTCCAGCGCCTTAAGCGCTCCGATCTGAATACCGACCAAAGGGCCGCCACCGGCCAGGGCCAAGGCCCGCTTCTTTTTTGCCACAAATTCCTCCATCGGGATATTTCCCGCTTAAGACTAGTGCATCAAAAAGCAGGCGTCAATAAACTTTTGACCCTTAACTGCCGGCCACCAAATCGCGCCGGGCGTAGCATTTCTCGGCAAACATCGCCATCTCTGAGCCAAGATTGGGCAATTCGCTGTCGCCAAAAACCCCGACCAGATAAGGAATGACCTTGCGCCCTACCTCGGTTTCCTTGGAACGCTGGATATCAATCAATGAACGAATCTTGGAGGTTGCGACACACTCCTGCATACAACCAAAGGGCTCAAGGTGATACACCCCGTGAAGGTCTTCAGGATTGTCGTTCATGAACATGTAGGAAACCCCGATGGAGATTCCCGCCTCACCCTTGATACGGATATCAAAAATATTCTTTTGCCGCAACAATTCATAAATTTCCATCGGGCGCTTTTGTGTGCGGTCCTTCAGGTAATCATGGAAAGGTCGGGCAAAATCGGTTTCGACCTTGTGCATATACATGCCCTTGATGGTGGCAACCAGCCAGTTCCCGAAACGGCGTTCCTTCCAGAAGGCCGCCCGCTGCATCTTGTTGTTGTATTCCAGCATATCAGCGGTCAAGCGCGGCACAACCTCGAGCTTATGCTCCTCTAGCTTGCGGATCGAATCTTCATTGGAACCGGGATGACTGCGCACATAAATCTCGCCAAACATGCCGACCTTGGGAAAACGCCCCTCACGCACCGGAATCTCGGCAGTCTTTTTAGCCGCCTTTTCCATGAGCTTGACCATGTCCCGATAATTACCGCCGTCTTCAACAATCTGCAGCAGCTCATGGTGGATACCATCAAAGACCTCGTCGGTCTGCCCGGGGGTCAGCTCATACGGTCGGGTACGCAGGCGGGCATTGTACAGGATGTCAGAGAATATCATGGACTTGGCCAGCCCCTTGCGGATGGCCGCCCGCTTTTTGGAAGACAAGGGAATGTTCTCCCAGTCCAGGTAGGCCGCCGGGTTCACAATCAAGACCCCGCCAAAACCGCTTTTATCCAGAAACTGCCGGGTAATGATATGATACTGCCCCAGGCGGCAGGGCCCGCCGGCCATGGGAATCATCAGCGCCAACTGGGTGTTGGGATCGTAACCCTCAAGCTTTTTCTGATGTATCCATGCCATACAGTCGCCAAAGAGGATATGCATGGGCAAACAATTGTTGGTGATCAGGTACTTCCGGCTATAGTAATCGCTCTCGGGTGTTTTGGTCGGCATAACCTCGGAAGGCACCCCAACCGATTTGAAAACTGCCGCCAAGGCTTCCGAACCCTCGGTTCCCATATCGGGCACCCCAAGGATGCGACCTTCCAGGTTTTCCTCGCCATACTCGTTGATCTCGAGATCCTTAATCGTTAGGTCCGAAGGCACATGGTTTTTAACCACCTCGAAGTTAGCCATGGCCCGGGTGCCGAACTGCGCGTTACTGTTATGACCATCGGTCTGCAGCATCAGATATGGCTTGTTGGCCTTGTTGAACAACTCGGTTTCGTGATAACTCAGCATGGCATCCGGACCACAGTTGAAGTTGGTCTCGCGCACCCCGTACATATCC
>CAZDYA010000168.1:0-4126 GCA_964509515.1 uncultured Spirochaeta sp. | reverse complement strand
GTGATAGGAAAAGAGCATCTGCAGGGCGGGCGTACTGATTCGCTTGATCTTTTTGCCGTTACGTTCACTATAAAATTGAAGAAAATGATCGGCCAGGGTAATTATATCGCTGCCGCGTTCCCTTAATGGCGGAATTACAATTGGAAAGACATTCAGGCGATAATACAGGTCTTCGCGAAAACTGCCCTCCCTCACCATTTTTTCCAAATCCCGGTTAGTAGCGGCAATTATCCGGATATCTACAGCCACCGACTGATTGCCCCCCACCCTTTCAAAGCGCCGCTCCTGTAAAACCCGCAGCAGTTTGACCTGCACGCTTAAATCAAGCTCGCCTACCTCATCCAGAAAGAGTGTTCCCCCATTAGCGGCTTCAAATCGCCCCTTCCTTTGACCAACCGCACCGGTAAACGAGCCTTTTTCGTGGCCGAACAGTTCGCTTTCCACCAATGACTCAGGCAAAGCCCCGCAGTTAAAGCAGACAAAGGGCTGATCAGCACGCGCCGAGGCATAATGGATTGCACCTGCAAACAATTCCTTGCCAACTCCGCTTTCACCTAGCAGCATTACCGTTGTCTCGGCTTGGGCTAGTTTTTTTACCATTGAATAGGCCTGCATCATGGGCCGACTTGTTCCAATGATATTATCCGGCCTGTAACGCTCACGCTCCTGATATGATTTGGAGCGATTTTCCATCAGGAATAACTCTACTTCCTGCGCTATCATTCCGGAAATAATCTCCAGCAATTCTATATCCTGCTGTAAAAAAACGGGGTTGTCGTACACCCGCTCAGCGCTGATAGCGCCCAAAACCTTCTCTCCGCGATTCATCGGTACACATATAAATGACAACTCACTATCTTCCCCAATCGCTCTCTTATAGGCCCTGTTAAGGAATTCCTTTTCCTCACTAATTCTGGGAACAACCACATGCTGTCCCGTCTCTACTACCCTTCCAGTGATTCCCTCACCAAGGGCATATACCCCTTGAGCCTGCTCCTGCTCTGTTAAACCAATGGCCTGAAAAACCCGTATCTGACCGATTTCCCTGTCAAATAGCAATATCATGCCGCGAATTACCCGCATATGGGTCTCCATGATCTGCATAACGACCTTGAGAATTTGATTCAGGTCGTTACCAGAACTGATTATCTTGTGCATATTGTGCAACAAGGGCAAAACATTGGCCCTGCATTGATTGTATTTACAAGAATCAAGAATTGACTTATCCATCTTGTCCTCCTGCTTGAAAGAAATCTTTTAGTTCCCACTCAATCTTCACTCCCTTTCGGGTCTTCATTTTTTGCCGCATGTTGTCCAAAAAGACCTGGAGTTTTTCCTTGTCAAAGGGATAATCGTTTTCGTTGCAAAACTTACGCAAGGCTGCGATACCTGAATGCTTTCCCAGCACGATCGAACGCTTTTGACCCACCGTTTCCGGACAAATGGCCTCATAAGTGGCCTCAGATTTAAGCATGCCATCCACATGAATACCGGATTCATGGCTAAAAACCGCGGCGCCCAACAAGGGCTGATCCTCTGGTATAGGCCTTCCCAGGCAGGCACTGGAGTACCTGGCCGCCTGACATAGCTTTTTGACATCGTAGTCCCTGCACCAGCCATCCTTTTGAAGCAGCAGGGCCATCAATTCAACAGGCGCATTGCCTGCCCGCTCACCAACACCCGAGAGGGTGCCGCTCACGGTAGCTGCGCCGGCTTCTACTGCACAAAGACTATTCGCCGCTGCCATGCCGAAATCGTTATGCGCGTGAAAATCCAGCGGCACCTTAAGCATGGCGACCAGGCCTGATACAATTTTGTGCGTCTGCGATGGGGTCAAAATCCCCAGGGTGTCGGCAAAACGGAAGCCATGTACCCCAAGCGCCTGCCCGGCATCGATGATGCGGGCCAAATCTTCTACTGAAGTTCGGGAAGCATCCTCGAATCCGATATATACCGGCAGACCAGCTGCCAGGCAGTTTTCTACAATCCTTTGCATGCTTTTTATCAAGGAAGCTACCGAGTGCCCGCCCTTAATGGCGCGCATCACAGGCGAGACCGGAACCGAAAAATGTGCCGCCACCCGCCCTGTTTCAATCGCCGGCACGGCTTTTAACAGGCTATCAAGATCATTTTGATTGAGCCTCATCCAGGCACGCACCTGCCTGACATCTACCCCCATACACAGATCATTTAGTAGATCGATTTCGACATCTCCCATGGCCGGGATTCCAGCCTCCAGGATATCCACCCCGGCAGCCGTTAGCATGCTGGCAATTTGCAGCTTTTCGGCATGCGTAAAATATAGCCCCGGAGCCTGCTCGCCATCACGCAGGGTGGTATCAACAATGTTAACCTGACCGGTATAGGCATCTTCCATAACAAAAAATTATCGCTTGGTACAAAAACGGACAATAGGATAAGGCAAAGCCATGATTACGGTACAATTTTGTAGCTTTTGAGATAATAGCCAACTATTTTGTATGCCTGACTGGCTTCCGGCAGGGGCGAAGGGCAGCCAAAAATTAGCCCCGACGCAGGTCGGGGCTGTCACAGCTCAGTTTATTGATATTTGATGGATTGAAAAAAGGAAAAATACCGGCGCCCGGACTCGAACCGGGACACCCGCGAAGGCGGTAGATTTTGAGTCTACTGCGTCTACCAATTCCGCCACGCCGGCATTTCTGGCTAGCATAGCAATGCGGGCGGGGTGTGTCAAGCTACATTGGGCGCAAGCCTTTTAGCCTTATACCAGCAGGCGGATTATCCGGCGCAGCAGGCGGGACTCCATGCGTTTCATCATCCAGTCCTCGCAGACCATTTTGTTGATCATCGAGATTGAGGGAAAGGCGTGCTGCATCATCATGATGCTGAACATGGACTTTTTATGCTGTATGGCAAAGACCCATTCATGGATCAGCTCGCTGGCGGCCTGACCGACGATGGTCACTCCGTAAATTCGGCCGAAGGGGTTGGTGATGACTTTAATAAAGCCGTCAGGATGACCGTCGGCGACGGTGCGCCCATAGCTGCGGTATTCCTTTTTGATCACCTCGAATTTAATGCCGTGCTCGCGGGCCTGTTTTTCGTTTATGCCGACCTCGGCAAGCTCGGGCTGGGTGAATACCGCCCACGGCACCTGATAACGCCGGCTCTGGAACATGCGCATCGGCAGGGGCGAGACGGCGCGCATGAGCGCCAACATACCCTGATGCATGGCCGAATGCGAAAACAGGGAATAGCCATTGCAATCACCGACCGCAAAAATGCGACGGCGGTTGGTACGCAGGTATTTGTCGGTCTTGATGCCGAGCGGGCCGGTCTTGATCCCGGCCTTTTCCAGACCAAGCTCAGATATTGCTGGGGAGCGGCCAGCGGCAACCAGAACTTTTTCGGACTTCAACTTGACGGCTTGGCCGCTGCCGTCCAGCGGCTTAATTGTCACGACATTTTGCCCGCCTTCCTGACTGACGCCCTCAATTTTATGAGCGTTATAGACCTTGATACCGTCGGCGGCCAGCGCCTCTTGTAACACGGCGGCGGCATCCTGATCGGCCAAGGGGACTATATGCTGATCAATATGCACCACGGAAACCTGACAGCCAAGACGCCTAAAGGCCTGCGCCATTTCGCACCCTATCGCCCCGCCGCCGATAATAGTCATGGACTGCGGAATAACCGGCAATTCAAACAGATTTACATTGGTCAGCAGGTCGGGCACTTCGGCCAGCCCAGGGATAGGCGGGATATTGGGAACGGTTCCGGTTGCAATATAGATATACTTGGCAGTGTACTCCTGACCATCTACTGAAACCGTACGGGGACCGGTAAATTTTGCCTGACCCTGAACGTAGGTTGTCTTTTCAAAGGCCTTCATGAACTTCTTGTTTTTGATGCCAGACAGCTTTTCGCGAACTATTTCCAGAGGATTGCCCTGGTCAGCGGCGGCTTGAGGATCGGCGACCTGGGCAGCTCCGCCCAGGTCGCCGCCAGTCGCGCCGGCCTCCGTTCCCGGGTCGGCCAGTCTCTCGGCAAGCCCATAAGCCCCCAGGTTGCGAGCGGTGTGCAAGGCCTCGCCTGCCTTGAGCAAGGCCTTGGCTTTCTGCCATTCACCCGGAAGGATGACCTC
>CAZDYA010000167.1:0-4209 GCA_964509515.1 uncultured Spirochaeta sp. | reverse complement strand
GTTCTTTTTCGAGGCTTTCACGTTCAGCCCGCTTGATATCAGTTATATCCTGAATAATCACTACAACAAAGCCCTGCCTATCATGTACTTGCTCCGCATCAACCCCTCCGCCACTGAGCTCTGCATACCGTAATTCGCCGCTGCGGGTCAGATAGCGTATTTCAAACGACTCACTTTTTGTACCCATCATCAATCGTCTAAAAGAGCGCAGATTGCGACGCAGATCGTCCTGATGAACCATTGCATCAAAACGTTGTCTTCTTAGCTGCATTGCACTATATCCAAGCATCTGGCACAACATTGGATTGGCATACATAAACTCACCACGCCTGGTAAAAGCACCTACTCCAATAGGCGCATTATCAAGCACCATCGCCAGGATACGCTGGCTTTCATGCAGTTCTCGCTGCATGGACAGTTGGTTACTAATATCCCTGAATACAACAACACCACCGGAAATTGCATAATCTGCTGTTCTAATTGGGGCACCGTTCTCGGAAACGAACCTCTTTCGCCCTCTTCTGGTGATCATCTCCCTGGCCTCACCAGAAACACCGTCGTTACTGTCCCTGGCTATTTCGAGTATAATCTCCAATGAACAAACTACATGTGCCCCGGTATTGATATCCCTCAGCTGGACGACCTCCTGGAGACGACGACCAACGGCCTCTTCCTGGTTCCATTCGGTCAAATCTTCTGCGACCCTGTTCATTCGGGTAATGATTCCGTCAGGATCAGTTGTAATAACCCCATCACCAATACTGTAAAGCGTTCTGTACAAATTCTCATTCAGATTCTGTAACATCCGTTCCGATTGTCGGATAGACGTAATATCATGCAGCACTACCTGGAAGCCAAATTCCATACCAAGATACTGAGGATGAATACTCAGCTCATATGTCCGCTCTGACTGTTCAGAAGCCCTGGCAGGCAAAATTAAAGACGCAGAAACGGTCTCCCCATCTACTGCGCGGTCCAATATATCATCGACCATGGTATCTGCCAAACTGGGGCTTAGTAGCAGCAATGACCTTATATCACTTCCAACCAGTTCATCTCGCCGCTTGTCAAAACATTTAACAGCTTGCTGGTTGCACTCCAAAATTTGCAGACCATTTGTCAGAATAATGGCATCCCTTGAATCACTGAAAAGCCGGCGGAAGCGGTCTTCACTCTCTTCCTGTTTAAACCTGGCGGTTCGCAAACTGTTAAGCATGCGACTCAAACCATTGTATATTGCCTGACCTTCAATCCATTTGAGTTGTTCCGGGTAAACGGTATCGAGTGATTCATTCGGGTCTTCGGCGATGCGAGTAAATATCTCAGACAAAACCCAGGAAATATTGCTAACCGGCCTCAAGCTCTTTATCAGGATACCAACAGATACAGATGCAAATATTAATCCAAAAACAAGTGAATGCAGTACAGCCAGCAAAATTGATTCACGAATATCAGAAGTAAATAAACCGGTTCCTACATATAATTCCAGCTCCGGTATTCCTTGCAAGTAGGCCAGTCTGGTTCGCCTGCTTATACGATTTCCAGTCTTTTCCGGGCTAGTGTTGTATCTGACAAAGCCGTTTGCGTTGGGACTTCTGGCAATTTCAACCATGGCGCTTAAAACCTGAACACTATGGATTGAATATGGCAGCTGTGGCAGTGGCATTGGAACCAAATCATAGGTTCCAACAAAAAAGACGTTGGTATCACCGCCTTCCTGATACCCAAGATCATGTATCTGCCGCAGAACTTGCTGCCTTGCCTGATAATATCCGATCTTTCCATCGTTATAGGCTTTTATGATAGGACGCAATCCAGCAATTGCTACATCAACAATCCGTATTAATTCATTCTGTCTAAGATTAAGATAACGCTGTCCGTGCAACCATGCCTGAATAGCAACCAGGCCAAAAATAGAGACAAAAACGGAAATGACTGCAATTGCCAGACGTCTCCTGCTATTCAGCACTTCGAGTAGCTAACCCATCAATAAATTCAACCACTTCATCAAGAGTATCACGAGGGATCTCATGTCCGCCGTAAAAGCTGTACAATTCGCCTTCAAATGGTCCTGAACTCAGGAACTCATACATGGCTTCTCCACCATCTACACTCAAGACTGGATCCATGGTCCCGTGCGACTGGAATAAGGGCACGCAAACACCTTGGCCCCAACGGGCGATGGCATCATCCATCAGCTTTGACCATCGCTCTCGCGCCACAAGGCTGGATGACATTAAAAGCAAGGCTGCTGGCGGCTTGGGAGCCCTTAAAGCCAACTCGGCGGCAACCATACCCCCCTGACTAAAACCGCCGATAATCAATTTTGTCCAATCAAGCTTCTGCTTTTCACAATACTCAAGCATTTCGTCTACTGAGTCAGCCAAGCCCTGAGGATTTTTTTCTGCCAAATCAGTAAAATAGTCGCCGGTAAAGGCTTGCATTACTTCATCCTCGGTTCGGGGGAACCAGGCCGTTCCATATACAGAATCTGCAATCTGAATAGTATAAGGTGCCTGTGGAAACAAAAATTGAATATCCGTTTTGGTATTGATTTCGCTGCTTAGACCCATTAAATCGTTGGCATCTGCACCAAAACCATGCATTAACAGGCACTGATACCTGGCATCAGGATTGCCCTGGATATAAACCTTTATTTCTTCTGACATAAATATGCTCCTTGGCCAAAAAAACATTTACCAACTATCCGTCTGAATAGATTACCTTGAATTCGATTGTATTTCCAGCTTCATTTTTGGTTAAAAAGAATTTTACATTATTTTATCATAATCGTTGTTAACAAGGAATTGCGTTTTTACAACAAATCAGATAGTATTGGGCCGAATTCTACGAAATCCTACAAAATAAAGGTGGAAAGTAAGTAATGATTACTACGATTTATCTCATTGCCGGCGTCGGGGCAGGACTCGTTGCTTTGCTGTTTGCACTGGTTAAAGCCAGGTGGATATTCAAACAGGAAAAGGGCAGCGAAGAACTGCAAAAGATTGGCGGGTATATCAGCGAAGGTGCGATGGCGTTCCTGAAACGTGAATACCGCGTGCTGATTCCCTTCGTAATTATTGTGACTGGTTTTCTGGCCGTCGCCAATACTGGCGCTTTACGCCTGCAGTCAGTCGCTTTTCTGATGGGTGCGCTGGCCTCTGGCTTGGCTGGATTCATTGGAATGAAGGTTGCAACAGCTGCAAACTCACGCACCACTCATGCTGCAGGCAGGGGCTTGAATCCTGCTCTCAAAATCGCCTTTTCAGGCGGTACGGTTATGGGGATGAGCGTTGTCGGTCTGGTACTGCTCGGTTCAAGCATTATCCTGATTGCCGGCTTTTACCTGTATGGTGAGGACCCGGAAACTATCGGCAGCGTTATTTTGCCAATTCTCTCCGGTTTTTCATTGGGAGCCAGCTCAATCGCTCTGTTTTCCCGCGTTGGTGGTGGTATCTTTACCAAGGCCGCTGATGTTGGTGCTGACCTGGTTGGCAAGGTTGAGGCAGGGATCCCGGAAGATGATCCCCGAAACCCGGCTGTTATTGCCGATAACGTTGGTGACAATGTTGGTGACGTTGCAGGTATGGGCGCCGACCTTTTCGAAAGCTTTGTCGGATCTTTGGTTGGTAGCATGATTCTATCGCTGACCATCGATGTGCCAGCTGATCTACAGATGCGCCTTTTTGCCTTCCCTATTATTCTTTCAGCAATTGGTCTTCTAAGCTCGATTATTGGTGTATTTTTTGTCAGGGCGAAACCCGGTGCTTCACCACAAAGGGCATTGAACACCGGTACCTTTGGTGCCGCCATTCTGGCATCACTGCTATCCATTCCTGCCGCCTATCTTCTGCTTGATGGCCAAACATTTGCAGGAGCAGGACCTTGGCATTTGGTTGGCAGCGCCGTTATCGGCCTGGTAGCCGGCGTAGTTATTGGTTTGCTTACCGAATTCTTTACCGGTACCAACACACCGCCAGTCAATGAAATCGTCAAGAACTGTGACACTGGTGCAGCAACAACCATTATTTCCGGGATTGGCATGGGTATGCTTTCTACGATTTTCCCCATTGTTGTAATTGGGGCTACCATTCTGAGCAGCTTCTTGCTAACCGGTCTATTCGGTGTTGCCATTGCCGCGCTTGGTATGCTTATCACTCTTGGTATACAGCTCGCGGTAGATGCCTACGGTCCAATTGCAGACAATGC
>CAZDYA010000166.1:0-4210 GCA_964509515.1 uncultured Spirochaeta sp. | reverse complement strand
CTCCGCTACAGCGAATAACGCCAATTGCTCCCTCTCCGGCCGGGGTAGCTATCGCAACTATGGGATCATCTGATAAGGAAGCTATTGCAGACATGCTAGCAATGTATATGATAACAATAACAGATTCCAGCCCATCCTTTCAGGAGGTTATGCATGCGTCTTCCCCAGGGCTTCTCAGCCACTCAGTTACCCTTGCTCTTTGCTCACCGCGGAATTCAAACTGAATTTCCCGAAAACTCAATGTCAGCCTTCACCGCTTGTCGCGAAAACGATATCCCGGGGATTGAGCTCGATGTGCAACTATCTGCCGACGGCAAGGTCGTAGTCTTTCATGATGAAACCCTCGACAGGGTAAGCAACAGTACTGGCAAGGTATGTGATCAAACCTGGGACCAGCTTAAGACTATCGATATTGGCAGTAAATTTAACCCTGTTTTTTCTAATGAAAGAATTCCACTGCTGGCGGACGTGCTAGATGCCTTTGGTGATGAAATTTATTTTGATATCGAAATTAAAAACAAGCACAGCCATGATTCAGGACTGAGCCTGGCTGTGGCCAATGTAATTCGGGCTGTAAAACCAAAAGCGCCGCTAATTATATCCAGCTTTAATCCCTTGGAATTAAACAGATTCAAAAAGCTTGAACCACAGATTGCTACGGCAGCAATCTACTGCCAGGATAAGGAGCTTCCTTGGTATCTAAGAAGCGGGCTAGGCAAACATATCGGCCGAGCCAACGGCTATAAACCGGAATACACAATAGCGCCAATTCGCCTGACAAAAAGCCGGGTTTCGGGAAGCTGGGTCATCCCCTGGACGGTGAATTCTACAGCTGCGGCAAGCGCCCTCTTGCAGAAGGGCGCCATTGGCTTGATCTCGGATGATCCCCGTCCATTAGTTCAAACCGCGTGCGATTTCCTGGCCCACTGATTGGCCATATTGACGAAAAGCTTGCTCAATTGCCGTATTACGGTTACGACTGCGCACGCGCTTCATCATATCCTGCGTAAACAGTACATTTCCGTTTTGAACATCCAGCACCTGTACAACGCCGCCAACAGTAGCAAAATACCCACTGCCTTCCTGCTGCACGTCCTGTAATTCAGCTCGCGAAATAATAACGCGCTCAATTGCTTGCTCAGGCTTATTCTCATTCTCGCTACGCATCAGAGCCAGCAGCTCGGAGTTACTCATCCCGGCCAATCTATCTACCGGCATTGCATATTCAACAAGGGAAAACTCGGCAGAAGTCAGCTCTGCCAATATGCCCTGCGCCGTAGACTGCCCATCAATTACCGCACCTGTCTGATCGATATCGGCAGCCAGAACAACAGTAGATCTCGAACGGGCTCCGCTCACAGAGATTAACGGAATAGACACGCTAACACTCGAAGCAGCCTCTTCAAGGGCGTCCACCCTTGACATATATCGATCACCACCTTCACGTAAGGGCTCTATGGCCGAATACAGATCAAGGCGAAAAACAATTTCCTGCTTTCCCGAGTAATTGGTAGGAGGCAAATCAAAATAGACAAAACCATCCTCATCACTTAGCATACGGGCTGTCCTGACTACCATTCTTTGGTTGCGTAATTCACGATATGTAACCTGAAAAGGCAAATCTGAAACCGGAAACCGGGTTCCCTGTCTTGTAGCATAAACCCGGATGCCAATTGGTTCCGGCAGTTGTGTATTTAAATCGACCTGAACCTGTAAAACCTGTGGCTCAATCGCCAAGCTCTCGATTATCTGGCGGGCGATTGAAGTACTGCGATCGAACTTGATCTCTGCGTTTTCAATTGAACTAACCTGCGCGGCGGCGGCAGCCTCAAACAGGAATGGCAAGGCCTGCCCAAATCGTCCCTGTTCAAATAGTCTTTCGCCTCGGGCCGCCGGCACATCAACCGCATCCTGTTTCATCTGAAAAATATCCTGAAACCTCTGCTGTTCACTTTCCAGCCGACCTCTATCGTATTTCCCAAGAAGATATACAATAACTTCATCGTCCTTTTGGACTACATAACTGTCAGCGATGGTAAAACCGCTCACAACGGCCTGCCCCTTTTGCCTCACTTGTTCTTCAAGCTCCGCCTCATAGGAATCAAGGCTTGAACGGGCTGTTGCTGTTGTTTCTGAAGAAATTTCCACTCCGATAAAACGAACGATTTCACCAATCAGAGCCCTCGAGGCAATATCCTCAGCCTCAGGTTGAATATCGGCAACACCGGATCCTACAAAATAATAGGAGTCTGCATCCGGCGCAGGACGCTGAACAACCCACTCCGGAACATCCCTGCCTCCTGGGCCGGTTCCGCAGGCCAGCACCAAGAACATGGTCACGATACTTAACAAAAAAACATAAATGGTTTTTTGGTGATTGGTTTTTTCGATCATTTGGAATTCCCTTCAAAAAAAGCCGCATGCAAAGCATGCGGCATTCAATTACATGAACCGGCCTTGCTGAACAAGATCACGAACCTTCTGTTCGTTATCGTTCAACTCAGCATCCGTATCGGCGTCTTCAATGGCCTGAGCAACCTGCTCATCCAGGGTATCCTTGGCAATGGTCATTAATACCAGAACCCTGTACTCTTCCCTTTCCACCTTGCCTTTTTCATCAAACCAACGCACCCGAACCCACCAATCTGCTTCCTGAGAAACCCCGGAAAACCTGGCAGCACTCAAGGTATTTACAACCTCTTCCAGATAGCTGGCAGCATCATCAAGGTCACCGGCGAGTGCCCCGGAAAAATACTGTTCAACTCGCAGGCTTACTCGGCGAGAGAACTCTGAAGCAGCAACAAAGTTGGTAACCCAGCGTTGCACTGCAGTGAGATCAGAGCCAGTCTGCTCAGCAACAATTACGTACTTTCCTTCATACTCGGGCAGGGCTTCCAGCGCGGCAGAACCATCGAGGGACTTGATCACCCAATCAGGTGTATCAGTGCCGAAAACTGTGCCTTTGTGCTCAAGAATCTCAAAGCGAGCAGTAGCCTTGTCCGCAGGTACTTCCGGCCGATCTTCCTTGGTTGCACAACCAAACACGACCGCCATAACAGCCAATAAAAATACAATCTTTTTCATATATCCTCCTGAATTATTATGTGCATACTCTATCCCACTTTCCGGGACAATTCCATTTTTTTTGAATATTACATCCCCATATCAAACGTAATTGTTTTGCCACGGGTCATCACCAGCCACAAATTTTCCATTCCAGGGATTCTGTCGCTCAGTGAATACATCAAATCCTCAAGCTCATCCAGACGGCCAAAGTAGTAAACCGCATACCTGGTCTCGTCGGCTGTTTGACTCAATGTCTGCAAATCGCCAACCTCGCTCCTTAACCGGGAACGCAAGTTACTCATTACCCTTGAATCACTGGTATTCAGTAATATCATCTCATATCGGATACCACGCTGAAACACCTGGGCCAACAAATCCCTCGCCTGCGCTACAGCCACCGGCATAGCACTGTATACGGCAGATTGAACAGCGTTACCGATTGCATCACTCTGACTTATTCGGCTGAACGATCTATCGCTGCGATACGGCACCGATCCCAAAAGCTGGGCTGTAGATGTTTCATATATCTTAACAATGATGTTGGCCGTTCCATAATGGTTCTGCCCCTGCGTCTCGCCTTGGGAATCAACCTCCAACTCCAGATAAACATCTGCGTTCAAGCTCTGCGCTATCCACTGAATAAGGCTTAATTCCTGCGACATTTCTGCCTCTGCCACCATCTGCTGATCCTGCTTGACCCGCTCTATCTGCGCTGCATCAACCAGCAAATACCCCTTTTCTGCCAAATAGGCATTGGCCTGCGCAATCCCTTGATTGATATACGGATCGCTAGTCTCACCCCCGTAATAAACCATCCAGGTCATCTCTTGAAGGTAGCGTTGCAGAAATTGCGCCTGCTTTTCATCCGCCCCGGCGTATAATGGTTCTTCCGGCTGCTGATTGGCAGTCTCAGTACGCCCAGGATTGCCTGTAGTTACCAAGGCTTGAGCTCCTGAAGCCCCCCCTGAACCGATTACTCCCAGTGAATCAAGACGGCCTTTAACCGCAGCTACCCGAACCGGTATTTCTATCTCCATGACAAACCTTGGATCCCTGATAGAACCCTGGTTTTCGCGATACAGGATATCCATCCCATCATTGACTACAAAGGCATTGGGATTGGCCGATTCATACAGCTCAGCCT
>CAZDYA010000165.1:0-4238 GCA_964509515.1 uncultured Spirochaeta sp. | reverse complement strand
GCCTTTGGCGCAGTGAGCACCGTGTTCGGATCCATAATCGGTTTTTTGATGGGTGTATATATTCCGGTTGGGAACCTGCCAGAAGGGCTGCAGTCATTTATCAAGGTTATGCCACTTTCACACCCAGCCGTACTCATGCGTCAGGTAATGATGTCTGAGGCCGTTGACCTGTCGTATATGCCAAAGGAGTTTATCCATTTCGCCGCCGTGCAATATGAATGGAACGGCAGTGTTATTTCCCCAACAAGCCATATTCTGTTTATTTTGGCGGTTACTGTAGTTTTTTTCGGACTTGGTGTTCTTTCCATTTCCAGAAAGAAAAAACAATAGGAACCGAGCGCCGGCAGCGTGAACGCCGGCGCACCGCCAGCAAAACGGCGCACCGCCAATCAATCTTCAAAAATGGTTTTGTCCTTGATTCCTTTCAGGGTCTGCACCATAACAATCAGCCACACCGCCAAGAGCAATACCGAAAGCCCAACATGGGCATAACGAAGTAAGCGAAATTGAAAAACCTTGTTCAAAGCGGCGGTAGCAACAGCAATGGCGCCTATGGGAAAAGTAAACGCCCACCATGACAGTGTAAAGGCTAACGTACGGTCGACAAAAGCACGAGTAATTTTGATTACTGATAAAATGAGCCACCAAAATGAAAATCCCCACAACACAGGGCCGACAAGCTGTATCACCCCACGAATGCTATCAATCTCCAAAAAGGGGAGCTGACCAAGTACCAGATTGATTTTTATGAGAGTGATGATCAAAATTGATGTTGGTGCCAAAGCAATAAGCAGGGTTGGCGCCATTTTTCCAACCGGAGAACTGTGATAAATATATCGATGCAGAACATTCGGACCAATCAAAAGAAACAGCATAAACCCGATGCCCAGACTGGCAAGAGACAAAAAGAAAAAGGGCGCAGCATGGGCGTGGCCGAAGGGCGTATGTAGCAGATCCAAGCCAAGCACTGGAACAATAAGATGAGAAACCGGCGGGATAAACCAGCCAAAGGTTCCGTGCTGGCCGTCTACCTTTGTGCTTTGAAACAAGGCAGGCATAATCAACCAGCTAAACACGTATATTCCTGCAGTACCAATAAAAAAACCAACGATCGCAATCGTATGCGCAAGCGCTTCAGGAAACACCGACGGCCCGATCTGCAAAAAGCCAATTGAAATGACCATGAATGCTATCGGCATCGTCGGCAGAAAACTCCCTGCAACAGGATGGTGCAGCTCTTGGTAATATTGCGCAGGATGCCGTATTAAGCGCACGAGCCAAAGAGCGCTCACAAGCACTAAAAGAACCACTGAGAACAAAAAAATAACTATTGCCAAGGGCTTGAAAACAGGAACCGTCTGCTGCCCAAGCCACAATGCAATTGGAATAATTCCCGTAACCATTACAGACGACGGCCAGGACGGAACAAAATCAATAAGAGAAAAGCCATTCTTTTGAACTGAACTCATATATACCTTCTTTATATATAAAATATTTAATATATTGGGCTTCGTCTAGTATTCCAGCATAAAAATTGTTATCTTAAATTCAGTTTTGCCTGAATGTTAAAAAGCATCTTTATTAAGGAAATTTTTATGCGCATCCTCCACAGAACACTCATATTTTTTTTGTTGCTAGGGCTTGTCTTTACCGTTTCAATTATGGCGCTGGGCCAAACAGAATCCACAGGCGATACCCAGGAGGCAGGAATAACCGTCTTTACCAGCATCCTTCCCCAAAGCTACTTTGTTGAACAAATCGGCGGAAATCGGGTTAATGTCGAGGTTCTCGTCGGTCCCGGGAAAAGCCCGGCCACCTATGAACCAAGCCCGCAGCAGGTACAGCAGCTGAGCAGCGCGGCTATTCTTTTTACCATCGGCGTACCTTTCGAAAACGGTTTTTTGCCGACGATTAGAGCCACCTTGAAAGATCTGGAGATTGTTGATACCTCAACGGGAATAAAAAAAAGGCAGATCGATGGCCACCGCCATGAAGATGATCACCACGACGAGGAGGACCACGAGCACGAAGCTGGCGCTCTTGATCCCCATATCTGGCTTTCTCCCCGTCTGGCACAAATCCAGGCCAAAAGCATCTACGATGCCCTTGTCAGGCTGGATCCGGCAGGCGAAAACCAGTATAGCCAAGGCTATGAAGCCCTTATTCGTGACCTGAAAGAACTGGATAGTGAACTAACCGCGGCGCTGGAACCATACCGCGGCAGCATCATCCTTGTTTACCACCCGGCCTTTGGTTACTTTGCCGATGATTATGGCCTTACTCAAATTGCAATCGAGACCGGCGGCAAGGAGCCCAGCCCAGCCCAACTGGAAAAAATTATCAACGAGGCCGTTGAAGAAGGTGTTAAAATCATCTTCGTTCAACCTGAATTTTCAATTGAAAGCGCCAATGCCATTGCCGCTGCCATTAATGGTACCGTGGTCACCCTGGCTCCGTTAAATCCCGACTACATAGAGAACCTTGGAAAAATTTCAAGTGAAGTCAAAAGGGCATTGGACAATTGAAAAAAGAACCTCGAATATTCGCCAGGGATTTATCTTTCTCGTACGGCCAGGCACTCGTGCTTGATAAGCTAAATTTTACCATCAATGAAAATCAGATAGTAACCCTTATCGGACCCAACGGTGGGGGCAAAACAACCCTGCTCCGCCTGATTATTGGGCTATTACAAGCAAACTCTGGTTCGCTGGAGGTCCGTGGCGAGATCGGCTACGTTCCCCAGTACCCAGGTTTTGACCGCCAATTCCCCATGACTATTTTCGATGTCGTGCTTTCCGGCCTGATCCGGCCCTTTGGTTTCTACACCGGACAAGACCGCCGCCATGCCGAAGAAAGCCTGGAGAAAGTCGGTCTGTCATCCATAATGCACGAAAGCATCAGCGCTATTTCAGGAGGCCAAACACAGCGAATGCTGATCGCCCGCGCGCTGGTTTCCAAAAAAGACATCCTGTTGCTGGATGAACCGACAGCCAGCATCGATCAGCTTGCGGTCAGCAAGCTCTACGATCTTATCAAAGAATTGGCTGAAAACCACACAATCCTTTTGGTAACGCATGATAGTGGCTTTGTTTCGGATATTACCGACAGGGTTTTTTGTCTGAATAAAAAACTTGTTGAACATCCTGTTGATGACGCCGCCTGTGGTGTTGCTGCCTTTGGACAGCGCAGCAGGTTGGTGCGACACGACGTCAAAATAAACCCGGCACAAAAGGAATAGCAATGTTAGAGTTCTTAAATGCCATAACCAACCCAAACGTTCCTTTCATCCGGTATGCACTGCTGGCAGGTTTGCTGTCCAGCATTCCTTTCGGGATAATCGGCTCATTTGTGGTGGTTAAAAAAATGAGCTACATCGCTGGGGCCATCAGCCACACCGCGCTGGGCGGCATCGGGCTGGCGCTATATCTGAGCAGTGCATTCGGTCTTCAGTTTCTTACTCCCATGTCGGGAGCACTCCTGTTTGCACTGCTTACCGGGCTGATTATCAGCATTAACCTGGCCAGGGGAAATGAGCGCATGGACACCCTGATAGGCGTAATCTGGGCCGTGGGGATGTCCATAGGACTGGTGTTTTTCTACCTTACCCCTGGCTATGTGGATCCCATGAGCTACCTGTTCGGAAATATTCTGCTTATCTCAAAACAAACCCTTATGATGATTGCCTGGCTAAATCTGGCGGTCATAGGCATAAGCCTGATGCTGTTTAACCAGTTCCTGGCTGTTTCATTCGATGGAGACTTTGCCCGCAGCCGCGGGATTAACAGCTCGTTATTTGAAATAATTCTTGTGATGCTAATCTCGCTAACCGTTATCCTGATGATTAGTATCGTAGGCCTGGTTATGGTTATCGCCTTGCTGACAATCCCGCCTGCTATTGCCGGTTTTATCAGCAAGAGGATGAAAACCATGATTATACTAGCCAGCCTGATATGCGCGGCCATCATGACCACCGGTCTCTTTTTGAGCTACATTTTGAAAGTACCCACGGGATCAACAACAGTGCTGACCGGCGGGTTTTTGTACGCATCGGCAAAACTGCTTAAAGCAGTTGCCCACAAATCCCGTCCGGCCTGATCACTTCTATTCTTCTGCTATCTTTACCAGCAATTCCCCGGATTCAACCATGTCGCCTTCTTTAACAAAGACAGATTCTACCTTACCGCCCAATGGCGCCAGGACATTTGTTTCCATCTTCATGGCCTCGATAACAGCGACAA
>CAZDYA010000164.1:0-4260 GCA_964509515.1 uncultured Spirochaeta sp. | reverse complement strand
GTGTTATCCGTTTCAAGGTTCCGCTAAGCGGCGAGACCAAAATCGATGATATGGTTCTAGGTGAAATTATCCGCAAGAACGAGGATGTTAGCCCCGATCCTGTTCTTTTAAAATCGGATGGCTTTCCTACCTATCATTTGGCCAATGTTATTGATGATCATTTAATGCAGATAAGCCATATCATGCGCGCCCAGGAATGGATTCCATCGGCGCCTTTGCATGTTTTGCTTTACGAGGCCTTTGGGTGGCAGCCGCCTCAGTACGTTCATTTGCCAATGGTTATGGGCAAGGATGGGCAAAAATTATCCAAGCGCCATGGCAGTACAAGTTTGCGCGAGTTTATTGCCCAGGGTTATCTGCCAGAAGCTTTGATAAATTATGTGATGCTTTTGGGATGGTCCTATGATGACAAAACTGAATTTTTTTCCCGAAATGAACTGGAAAAACTTTTTGATGCCAGTCGAATCTCCCGGTCTCCTTCAGTCTTTGATTACAAAAAACTGGATTGGTTTAATGGGCAGTATATCCGTCTATTAAGCGATGAAGATCTTGTCGGCAGGATTATTCCGCTGATGCAGGAGGCTGGTATTGTTTCTGAGCCGGCGGGATTGGCAGATGTCGAACTGCTATCGAAAGCAGCCCCCCTGGTAAAAGAAAGGTTGAAGTATTTGACCGATGCACCGGAAGCCTTGGGTTTCCTGTTTAGTGCTCCAAATGGCCTGACAGCCGAAGATCTGATTCCTAAAAAGAGCAATCCTGATGATACCTTGCAGGCTCTGCAGTTCGCCTTGGAAATGCTGTCATCTTTTGAAGGCATGGATGAAACTGCTTTTGAGCAATATTTTCATGATTTATCAGAAAAGCATGGATTGAAAATCGGGGCATTGATGATGCCGGTTCGCATCGCGATCACCGGTTCTGCCAAATCGCCGCCTTTATTTGGAAGCATTGATCTTCTGGGAACAGAAGAGGCCATCCAAAGAATACAGTCCGCCATGACAATTTTTACAAACTAGTACATATAAACAAAAGGAAAAGGGAAAACAAATGAGTGAAACGAATCAGGGTAAAAATAACAGAAATAAGGAAATGGATAACATAGTATCACTGGCAAAACGCCGCGGTTTTATCTTTCCATCTTCAGACATTTACGGAGGGCTTTCCTCCGCATGGGACTACGGTCCGCTTGGAGTTCAGCTAAAGAATAACCTGCAACAGTTCTGGTGGCGGGAAATGACCCAGTTGCATGATAACATTGTCGGTATCGATGCTGCGATCATGATGCATCCACGCGTCTGGGAAGCCAGCGGTCATGTCGAGAATTTCAGTGATCTGATGGTTGAGGATAAGGTAACCAATGAGAGGTACCGTTTCGATTTGCTCAGTGATGAGTGTCAGCGGGACATGGTAAGCCCAAACGGTAATCCGCTTAGTGAGCCACGCCAGTTTAATCTGATGTTCCAGACTCATCTTGGACCGGTTGCTGATTCGGGTTCTGTTGTTTATCTTCGTCCCGAAACTGCCCAGGGAATATATGTAAACTTCAAGAACGTCGTGCAGACCGCAAGGGTTCGCGTTCCCTTTGGTATAGCTCAGGTCGGCAAGGCCTTCCGTAACGAGATAGTCACCAAGAATTTCATTTTCCGTACCTGTGAGTTCGAACAGATGGAGATGCAGTACTTTGTTCATCCCAAAGAGGACGAGAAATGGTTTGAGTTCTGGAAAGAGCAGAGAATTCGTTACTATGACAAGTTAGGAATACGTAGCGAAAAGCTACGTTTTCATCAGCATGGACCTGATGAATTGGCTCACTATGCCAAGGATGCATATGACATTGAGTATGAATTTCCTTTCGGATGGAAGGAGCTCGAAGGCATACATAACAGAACGGATTTTGACCTTGGCCGACATAGTGAATATTCGGGTAAGGATTTGAACTACCTTGATGACCAGACCAACGAGCGCTTTGTTCCCTACATCATTGAGACCTCAGCTGGTTTGACCCGAGGGGTGTTGATGGCCCTATGTGATGCCTATGAAGAGCAGGAACTGGAAGGTGGTGACAGCCGCACTGTCTTGCGTTTTCACCCGCGTCTGGCACCGGTTACGGTTGCAGTCTTTCCTTTGGTAAAAAAGGATGGATTGGCAGAGTTGGCAAGAGAGATCGAGCGTGAGCTGCGTGAAGACTTCTCGACTTTCTATGATCAAAGCGGGGCTATCGGCCGCCGGTACCGTCGACAGGATGAAATCGGAACTCCTTTTTGTTTGACTGTTGACTACGAAACCAAGGATGACAAGGCTGTAACCTTACGGTTGCGGGATTCCATGGAGCAGGTGCGCATCCCGATTGATGAGCTGGTTCCAAGAATTAAGCAACTTATCAAGGAGTATCGCCGTGTCGACAGCTGATAGTTCAGGTTTTCAGGGGGCTGATGCGCTGCGGGTCTTGCAGGAGCGGGGCTTTGTTCAGCAGTGCACTGATCTTGAAGGTGTTGAGCGCCTTCTTTCAGAAGGCCCTGTTACTTTTTATGCTGGATTTGACCCAACGGGTAGTAGTTTGCATGCCGGGCACATGATTCCTTTGTATGCAATGGCGCATCTTGTACGTGCTGGACACCAGGCCCTGGCTCTTGTAGGTGGGGGTACAGCACGAATTGGTGATCCATCGGGAAAGACCGAGATGCGCAAGATGCTGACAATCGAGCAGATTGAGCAAAATGCCCGTAGTATTGGCAGCCAAATTCATGATTTCCTTTTGCGTACCAGCGGTCGGGCAGATGGTGTCAAGATGGTTAATAACGCCGATTGGCTGGCTAATTTGAATTATATTGATTTCCTGCGTGATATTGGCAAGCATTTTTCTGTTAACCGTATGCTTACTTTCGAGGCTTACAAACAGCGCCTGGAGACAGGGCTGACCTTCATTGAATTTAATTATCAGCTCTTGCAAAGCTATGATTTCCATATTCTTAGCCGGGATCATAGTTGTCGTTTGCAGTTGGGTGGCGATGATCAGTGGGGAAATATTGTTGCGGGCATTGATCTTGAACGTCGTTTGGGTGGCGCTGAATTATTCGGTTTGACCATGCCTTTGGTAACCAGGGCTGATGGTAAAAAGATGGGTAAGTCCGAGAAGGGCGCGGTGTTCCTTGATCCACAATTGTATACACCTTACGACTTTTTCCAGTACTGGCGTAACGTTCCGGATGCCGATGTGCGTAAATTTTTGCTGCTCTATACATTTCTACCCGTTGATGAGATCAAGCAGTTAACCGATTGCGAAGGCCAGGCGCTGAATTCTGCCAAAGAAAGATTGGCATTCGAGCTTACGCGCCTGGTGCATGGCGATGAGACGGCCGAAGAATCATTGGCTGGAGCCAAGGCTGCTTTTGCTGGAGGAGGCAATATTGAGCATATGCCTTCCGGCGATTTGGAGTTATCTGAACTGGAAAATGGAATTGCGGTAGTCGACTTGTTCGTAAAGGCCGGACTGTGTAAATCAAAGGGCGAGGCCCGTAGATTGATTACCCAGGGAGGAGCCCGTCTGCAGGATAAAAAGATCGATGATCAGGAACAAATGGTTGGAACCGATGTGCTTGATAATAACGAAATTGTTTTGAGAGCAGGCAAGAAAAGGGTTTTTCGCTTTGTGGTAGTCAAGGGCTAGGCTTATGAGCAATATTTCGGAGCAGAAAGGTCAGTTGTTCTATCACATGCTGAAAGCTGATAGCACGCAAGTACTAATAAAGAGTTTTGCTGAATTCATTTTGGGATTACCTGATGTGGCTGGCTATATGCTACATTTCTTTGATTCTGACTCCGGTTTTTTTCTGTGCCAGGGAATCAGTTTGCCTACTGATTTTCAGGCAATGGCTTCTACCTTGCAGCAAGTTCGTGTCCCCTATGACAGTACCGAGCCTATCGCCGAGGTTTTTCGCCGCTCTGAGAGCCTCTTGCTAACAGATGAATTGAGGGCTGAAAGGCCTCATACCTTTGGAACCAGGTTGTTAAACTGGTCGATTGGCAGAACAATGTTGTTTCCTGTTGCCTATCTTGGAAAGGTGGTAGGTGTTTTAACAGTTTTTGCCAGAACGTGCGAACCAACCATGCTGGAAACTGAATATGAGCAGCAGGATTGCAATCAACAATGCCGTTGTAATTGCGGAACGCAGCGGCCAGTTTCGGAAGGACAAAAATTTATCTGCGATGAGATTGCCCATCATCGTTACTTTGGCCCCGCCCACATGATCGGGTATTATG
>CAZDYA010000163.1:0-4267 GCA_964509515.1 uncultured Spirochaeta sp. | reverse complement strand
ATATATATGCTTGCGATACATTGTTTCGCTATGACCAGTGGATGGCCAAGAAACAGACATTTTGCATTAATCAAGGCGGGAATAGCCCTGTTGTTGCTGGCAATCAATGCCGGAGCCAGCGAACCACTGCCAGAGGTTGGCACTTTAAGCGATTCTGATCCCCTTTTTTCGCAGATTCGCGAGGACATAGAGCGCTCTTTCCGCAATGAAGAAAAAACGCCGGCCCTGCTTTTATACCGCTACAGACCCAAATCCAATGAGACGCTCTTCAGTATTGCCAGTCGTTTACTGTTACCTTACGGAACGCTGGCAACCTTAAACAAGATTGAGACTGCAACTGACGGTTTAGGCGATAACGATGAAGGATATATCCTGATACCAAATCAACCGGGGCTTTTCTCGCCCGAATTATTACCGGATCTTCCAAAGGAGGAAGCACAGACGGTTTTTCTGCCTGTGCCTCACCGTGATGAAGGCCGCTGGTTTTTTTACCCTGGACGGGATTTTTCGCCCCAGGCACGCCGTGATTTTTTCACCCACCCTTTTGGTTTTCCGGTAGCGGCTCCCCGCATCACATCACCCTACGGAATGCGAGTCAGCCCAATTACTGGCAAGCAAATGATGCACCATGGGGTTGATTTCGGCGGAAGGCCCAATACGCCTGTTATTGCGGCTGCTGATGGAAGAATTATTGCTGTCGAATGGAGTCCGGTACTTGGCTTTTTTGTTGAAATCCAGCATGATAATCAACTGACAAGCCTCTACGGCCACCTGTCGCAGATTACAGTGAGCTATGGTCAACGGGTTAGTAAGGCTGAACAAATCGGTAAAATGGGTACAACTGGTTTAACCACCGGCCCCCATGTCCACTTTGAAATCAGGCGAAACGGGGTTCCGGTGGATCCGTTTACTGTACTGCCAAGGGTATCTGAATGAGTAAAAATCGCACAAGCACAGGATCTCTCATTTTCACCCTGCTAATTCTACTTCTCTATCCAGGCATTGCAGCATTTGGCCAGAACGCCTTTGATGGCGAGGTCCGAGAGGTGCTTACACTCCAGGAACCAGTATTTGAAACCCAAAACCTGAGCCTGCGCATCGGCCAACTCTTGCTTATTAATCAGCTGCCTGAGCACTCGCAGCTAAGCGAAGGCATGGAGATCATTCTCTCTCCACCTAACACCGGCAGCAGCGGGAGCTCATTCGCTGTCTACGTCTTCCGCCAGGTCAGGGCACGCCTTCCTGAACATTCCACCGACAGTTCAATGATTGGGCAATCAGGCAGCTATCAGGGTGAGCGCATCCTTTTTGAACCGCTGCCAGGCCGATCGACCTTTAGCGTACGCATACCATTTCTGGCTGAACATTCTGTACGCGGGGGTATTGATTCTCGAGTTACCTCGCCGGTCAGCAATGACTCAACCGCAGTGGCCATTACCATCCTGCCTATCATGAAAGGTCTCCCCGACTATCTGCTAAATGCCCCCTTCTCGATTACGGTCAAACCAATACTGACACAGGTTGGGGGTCTGAATGTTGCTGTTAGGTCGCACACAGAGCAAACCGTTTCGGCCGATGAGCTACAGGCAATGGGCCTGACGGTTGAACTTGACCGTTTTGGCAGCATAGAAGCCGATGAAACTGTCTATATACGTCCGGGTATCTATCAGGTGCTGATCAAGCGTCAGGGTGTACTCTATGCCTCCAGCCAGGTGGCAGTAGAAAGAGGCATTGTACAATCAAGCGTTATTAATCTGCCAAAACCAGAGAGTCAGATAAAATTTGAAATACCGGATTCGGTAAGAATCAGGGTTAACGACCGCGATATTGACAACCGCAGCATAAGTGTTCCGCCCGGCAATTATGTTATCGAGTTGGAACTGGATTCCTTCCGCAGCAGGCAAGAATTGGCAGTCCAGGCAGGGCGGGAATATACCGTTCAATTCTCTTTGGGCATTAACTTCAGCAGCAAGGAAGCATCAGAAGAACCCGAACAACAGCCATAGACAGACATGGTGTGTAGAATTTTTTCTCAAGAAGCGATACAATAGAACCGATACTTGAAAGTGTCGGCAGTACAGTTCCCCTCCCAGTTTGCTGTACAGTCGACACCCAATGGGTAGGGCCGGTTCGCAAGAACCGGTCTTTTTTTGCGACCTTCAGGCAAACAGCATTCCTTGACAAAGCTAATGCGGATAAGTAATCTGCCTATATGCAGTTAACCAGGCCAAAGAAGATCACGATTGGCGTGCTGGCCGGTGTCGCCGCAGCGGCGGCAATTACTATTGGAATAAGCCTTGGCCTATCTTTGGCCACAATGCGCAACATAAGCGACTTTGACTCTCTTGCCAATCAGAATACGGCATTGCCGACTCAGGTTTTCGATATCAATGGTGAACTTATCACCCAGTTCTTTTCTGAAGAAAAGAGAGAGATCGTTTCCCTGGATGAAATGCCAAAGCATTTGATTTATGCCCTGGTGACACGCGAAGACCAGGATTATTTTAAGCATAACGGTTTCAGTTTCCGCGGAACCTTTCGTGCCTTGGTAAACGTTATTCTGGGCCGCTACTTTTCCGGTGGTTCTACAATCACACAGCAGCTTTCCGGCCATCTCTTTGCCGACCGTACTGATATTAGCATCATGCGAAAGATCAGGGAGCTTTGGTGGGCCTTGCAGCTGGAAAGACACTGGACCAAGAACGAGATCCTGGAAGAATACCTTAACCGGATGTATTTCGGTGCCAATACTTATGGTGTAGCTGCGGCCAGCCAATTTTATTTCGGTAAAGATATACGCGATATTTCGGTGGCTGAGTCGGCAATTCTGGTAATCCAGCTGGCCAACCCTTCCCTTTACAATCCCTTTCGACGGCCCAATGCGGCCAGAAATATGCAAAGCACGGTGCTTTCGCAAATGGTACAGCTTGGCTATATCACTCAGGAAACTGCAGATAAAGCATTTGCGGAATACTGGGCCAACTTTGATTTTTCACGGGCAACGACATCCACCGCCTTTTTTGAACGGGAAGACAAGGCCCCTTACTTTAGTGAGCATGTCCGCATTGAGTTGCAAAACCGTATCTTGCTGGGAACCAGCGATATCTACCGCGACGGTTACAAGGTATACACAACACTCGACTTAAAGGCTCAGGAAGCCGCCGAGCGATATCTGGTAACAGGAATACACAACGCCAACCGGATTTATCAGCGAGGGATCAGGCGTCAACAAGCTAATGTAGATGCAAAATATGTTCCACTGATAGATCTGCTAAGTCTGGCATTCAACATTACGGATATCCGCATTGCTGATACCCGCCAATTACAAGGTGCAAAACAATATTTTCTGGATGAAATGACTCCTTTAATGGACATGCTGGGATTGATGTTCGGCCAAAACGAACAACACCCAATGCGTATTGGGGCCAGAGCCGCGCACGGAATTTTGCGGCAAATGGAAGAACAAACCACTGTCCAGGGAGCCCTGGTAGCCATCGAGCCTGAAACCGGCTACATCAAGGCGCTGATTGGTGGTAGCGAGTTTGAAGGCCGCAACCAGCTGAACAGGGCTACTCAAGGCCGGTTGCAGCCGGGGTCTCCTTTTAAGCCGCTTTACTATGCAGCTGCAATCCAGGACCAGGTAGTCACTCCTGCCACCCGTATTTATGATTCACCTGTAGTCTTTTGGAATGATGACGGGACCCCTTACACCCCCATGAACTACCGTGGTGCGTGGGAAGGCCCTGTTCTGGTCAGACGTGCCTTATATCGCTCCATGAACGTTCCCTCCATCAAGGTTCTAAATCAGGTTGGTTTCACCAGTGCGCTAAACACTGCTGCCCGTTTGCTTGGAATTCCACAAGAGGATATGGCTGAACGCGGCTTTGTCCGAAAGTATCCTGTGGGATTAGGGATTGTCTCGGTATCGCCCCTTGAAATGGCTACGGCTTACGGGACTTTTGCCAATCGCGGACAAAAGGTTGACCCCATCGCAATCCGCTATGTAGAGGACAGAAACGGCCGTATTATTGCCGAGCCAGAAAAACAGCTGCGCCAGGAACAGCAGCGCCGCAGCAAACAGGAAGGCCAAATTTTAACACCGCAAGCGGCCTACGTTATGACCAATATTTTGCAATCTTCGGTCAAAGAGCCCGACGGCACCGTACACTATGCCTCGAATATTATTGCCGGCGGCTTCGGTGATATGGAGGTTGCTGGTAAAACCGGGACTACCCAAAACTGGGCTGATGCATGGACAGTTGGATTC
>CAZDYA010000162.1:0-4271 GCA_964509515.1 uncultured Spirochaeta sp. | reverse complement strand
GTATTCATGATGGCCGTACTTGGTCTGGGCTTGGTATTGTTTTATCCGGGGGGCGGGCCTGATAGCGCGACCGAAAACCTGGGAAGCGTTGAATTTGAACCATTCGCCTACCTCGAAACAGAAGATTCATTAAACTCTTTTGGCGAAAACATTCAGGCTGAGGGTATGGATTTATCATCAGATGATTCATTAGCTCAGCAGGAAAGCGCAATCCCGGAGGACGAAGGGGAAAAAGAGATAACCGAGGACGGTATCACGATAGTCTTCGGTTCACGAAACTCCAATACGCGGCGCAGTCCAGGTATGGATGCCAATAACCAGTCCGAGATTGAGCCAAAAGTAACCACCTTGCCGCTTGATTCTGCGAGTGGACAAACGACTAGTCAGCAGACAAACAGAACAGCGGCTGCAGTTCAAGAAAAGCCTGTCGCTCAGGCAGCCAGGAATACTGTTGAGCCGCGCGCCAAGCAGGAGTACTGGGTACAGGTTTTCGCTGGCAGCAGCCGTTCGAATGCCGAGTTTGCCCGCCAAAAGTTTGTGCAGGAGGCGGCAATGCAGCCGATGGTTACAACCGCCAGCCAGGCAGAAGGTGTTGTTTACCGCCTGAGGGTAGGTCCCTATGCCCAAAGATCAGAGGCAGAAGCACTCGTTGCTCGCTTAAACGAGGGGACAAGTTTTTCCGGTTCGTATATCTCAGTTGTTTATAATTGAAGAAGGGATGATTCCAGCTACCAGAATGTCGTCTCTTTGGGGCTCGCCAGCTGAATAGGCCTTTAAGGCGGTGATGATTGCTTGGTGACGGGCCTCAATTGGCATGGTGTCAAGTTCCTCCAGTAGCAGAAGCAGCCTGCGATTGCCAAAGGGCAGGTTGCGATTGCCGCCGTTTTGATCCTTTAGCCCGTCGCTTAACAGATACAAGCAATCATCTTCCTGAATATTAATTTCCATGTTAGAAAAATTAAAGTCGTCCGGGGTGCGCCAATATCCTAGCCCCTTGCGGTCGCCATTTAGAACAGATGCCTTGCCTTTGCTAACCAAATACAGCCCTGCATGGGCTCCCACTGCGCGTATTCTGTTTTTTTCGAAGCACACAAGGCAAAGATCAACACCGTCGTCGTTCCCACGTGACTTTCCGCTTTGATGGAGGGAATGCCTGATAATTTTATGTACGTGTGAAACGAAGTGTGCTGGGTTTTCTGGATCAAGCAAGTGGGCTTCCTGGGACAGGACGGTCATCACCAGCATGCTTAGCAAGGCGCCTGGAACGCCGTGACCAGTGCAGTCCCCCAGCGCGATGATTGGGCGTCCCTTTGGATCAATCCAGATGAAGTCCCCGCCGACAATATCTTTCGGCTGGTTAAGAATAAAATGCCGGGGAAAGATGACAGCAAGTTGTTCTTGCGATGGGATTGAAGCATCGATAACTTTCCGGGCGCTGGAAATGTCGTGGGTGATAACTTCTTTCTTCTGCCGCAAAATTTCTGTGCGTTCCTTTACTGTGCTCTCCAACCTGCTGGAGTAGGCGGCCAGCTGGGCAGATAAGTGCTGGATATTTGTCAGGGAGCGGGCGTAATTGGATGCAATAAAAAAAGCCTGGGAAAAAACAAAAAACAGCAGGCCGCTCGGGGTTAGATAAACGCTTTGAATCAGGCCCTCGGTGTACAGCAGATCGTGAATGCCGGTAATTATTAGTATTGAGACTCCAATAGTAAAGGTTAGGCTTCCAGGGCGCCGGCGGAGAGCCGCTGCTAATACTATCCTGAGGGTATATAGCATAATGGCAAGGGTCACCAGATGATAGTATGGTAAAATGGCAATTCCCACCTCAAGTGGCAGAATAAGGGTTGCCAGCGAAAAAACAGTTAAAAAAAACAGACTGATAAAGGATGCAGGCTTGAATGCTTCTTGAGGGAAAAGACCTTGCAGAAAGAATTGTACGCCTGGGCCCATAATGAAATAAGTGATGAACCAAAGCTTTCCATATACATCAAAGCTAAACGGGATTAGCAGCAGGATGATTCTTTCGTTGTCAAAGGCCGTGCGCAGGGCAAAGGCCAGGCAGACCAAGGCGAAAAACAGGGGCAGGTTTTCCTTGCGACGATAGGCATACAAAATGGCATGATATAGTGCAATTAGCAGCAGTGCTCCAATAAGCAAACTGTCGCTGGCCAAACTGCGGTGTTTGATGTCCATTATCTGATCACTTGTCCCGATCATCATGGCCCTTCGGCGCCCGCCTTCCCTGTCGTGGAAATTGGCGATATGCATGACTATGTTTAGTGTTTCAGCCTCTCCTTTAATGTAAACATTGGTCTGAGGAAGGATCCAGGCTGATGTTGATTCATCGTCGGTTCCGGGATCTCCGGATTGACTAACCAGATCACCGTTTATGTATAGCTTGAAGGCACTGCTGATTTCATGCGTCCGGATGGCGATGACTTCTGGCCAGCCGGGTCCCGTTTTTACTTTCAGGCTGTAACTGGCATAGCCCCTGGCAGGATACGGCGGGTCCATTTTATTCCATAGGCCAGGTTGCCAAACAGTCAAGCCGTTCTCATTTTCGGGTAAAGCAGGATCAATAAAATCTTGCCAGTAGAATTTCCATTCTCCGTCTAGAATAATTGGGCCCTCAGTCGAAAGGTCGATTTCGGAGGCATCCAGTATTCCGTCTTTGGCAAAAAAATTCTGTTGTGTGGGATGGCACGCGCTAAACAAGCTGAATATCAGGCAGCATAATGGTATAAAGGCAGCTTTATTCATCGCTGACTAGCTCAGCAGCGGCTTGCTGGATTATCTTCGGCTCAATCTGAACTACCTGTATGGGCTTTTCACGGCCGCGAACGTACAGCGGTGTTTTGGTGATGGCGTAGAGCTGGGGGACAATTTTCCGAAGATTGGCTTCTTCAAGGGCTGCTTCTGACAGCATGATGCCCCCGGGCAAAGCGTGTGTTTGCAGGCGGGCGCTAATGTTTACATTGTCACCCATGTAGGTGTTGTCCTTCCTGTCTTCGCCGCCGACGTTACCGATAATTACCTTGCCGCTGTGGATTCCGATGCGCAGGGTGAGTAACTTGTTTTCGAAAATATGCTGTTGAATTTTAAGAGCAGTCGTAATGGCTGCGGCAGCATCGTCGAAAACAGCAAAAATCGAGTCGCCGATAAACTTGTCTATGTCGCCTTTCTTTTCCTGAATCATCCCTACGATTGGCCGGAAAACCGAATTTAGCCTTTCGATTACGTCTTCTGGGGAACGGTTTTCGCTGAATTGGGTAAATGATACGACGTCAAGAAAAACACAGGTGCGGTGAACTTCTTCGTTGGGAATTTCCAGATTGGCATTCTGCGAGTTCAAGTCGGCCTTTTGCCATGTGTTGCGGGGGATGAATTGCTTGATGATGGTTTGCAGGGTCCGATTCTTGTCATTTTCGGTGCGCAAGGCATCATTGGCTTCTGAAAGCTGGAGCTGCAGGCGGTCACTTATTCTCATGAGCTTTCTGCTTTGGCGCAATAATTTGCGATAGCTTTCGCTTAATTGCCGCAGTTCATCAGCAGCGTCAGGGCAGGCTGAGTCAACCGAATTTATTGTCTGCAGAAAGTCCAAGGCTCTTTGTAAGCCTTTTTCTTCTGCCTCGAATCCTGCATCCGCCATAAATAATTAGTCCTTGATCTCCTGAATGATAAAGGGGACGCTAAGGTCTTCCTTGAATTCCTCTGCCAATTCTATTGAACTATCATTCTCCGGATCATAAAGCCATTCAATTCGGACATCTTTGGATTCATTGTGGGCATCCTCGATCATGTCGATTAAATCCATCAGACATTTGGAAGATGAAGTGTTCAGGTAATCAAGATTCAATCTGACTACGCATGGGGCTTCCAGTTGTTGCAGATATTCCTCTATCCAGGAAAAGATGGGCTCGAAAAATTGAAAGGAATTTTCAGGGTAAGATTGACCTTGAATACTCAGAATATTTTTTTCGGCATCAAGATGTACCAGTGGAGATGATTTTGTTGGCTCGATATATAGTGACTGCATTATTTCCTCCGTAGTTATAAGCTTACGCTCAATGAAAAGAATTCGAAGCCATCTGAAGTTGGCGTAAATGACCATTTTAAGGGCTGGGATGCTTTCCTGGCCATGTCAATCAGGCCAAGGCCGGCGCTGGCTTTATCTTCGTCGCGATGCGACCTGATTGTTTCCTTGTAAAGCTGCTTCAAATCGTCTTTTCCAAGCCCTGTTACCTTTTCCAGCCGCGAGCGCAGTGCAGGAA
>CAZDYA010000161.1:0-4317 GCA_964509515.1 uncultured Spirochaeta sp. | reverse complement strand
TATTTGAGCCGCGCTCGCCAAACTGGACAAGCCTCTGTATTTCGTTCTCAGGAATTCCAATACCGTTATCGCGAACGCTCAAGTGAACCATGCCCTGATCACTGTATAATTGAACATATACTTGGCCACCGACCGGTGTGTACTTGCGTGAATTGGCAACCAGATCCCGGATAACATCCTGAAACATTGCCGGAATTTTGATTCTGCCATCCTTATCACCCTGTATTTGAACAATAATCAAATAATCATTTTGTCCCTGGATGGCAGAGTCATCAACAATGCGGAAAGCACCAGCCGAATTTCTTTCCAAAGCATCAAAAAAGAACCGCAAATCATACTTTAAATCCTCAACCTGATGCTCCACCCATTCATAGGGATCATCTTTCCTGGCAACAATCTCACTAACCCTAACCAGAAGAACCGCCAATACACTTTCAATGTTGGCTACCGAACCGTGTAAGGTAATTCCATCCTGGTCATTTTCAGTGTATCTATGTCTAGCAATGTCCAAAACAAGCCCAGCAGCTTCTCTTAGCTTGCCAACGAACTCATGCACTTTCGCCTCTGATTCTGCCAAAATGCATTCATCATTTCGCAGACAGGCCCCCATACGATAAATTTCCGAGGCGGCCTCCTTGGCAGGCGAAAATCCTCCGAGCACCCTGTCTGACATGCTGAACTCCAGTGCTAGCAGATTAAGAATATTCATCACACTGTGCAAATCGATGAGTTTTTGTTGTTCAAAATTTACTTCAAGATGTGCTGTTATTTCCATAATCAGCCTTAATGAAAAAAGAAATGAATTCCAGTGTTAACCCGCGTTCCTGTATTAATCCAACTCGGGGCCCCGATAAGCAGGTTTTGCTGCGCCTCAATATACCAGCGCATAAATGGATGCACCGGCACCCTTATACCGAATTTTATATATGGACCAGCGAAAAATCGATTACCAAGCTGACTGGAGCCCCACATGGCTACAGGAGTTACGCCAACACCCAAGGCCCCGACACTCCCGGGAAAGTTGGGAAAAAGAAACTGAAACCCGACATGCATCGGCAGCAAGAATCCCGGCAGCTGCTCCTCAACCCGGATTCCAAAGGTGGCCCCCAGATCAAGCTCAACGTTTTCAGTAATCTCCCGCATATAGGAACCCTGCATCGCCAGATACGCCTGTTGGTAATTAAAGAATTCTCCCCCCAGTCCGAACGAAAAAGACGCTGCCGATAGCTCAGCAGCGCCCATGAAAACCAGAGCTAAAACAAACAAAACTTTAAAAGCTTTTATCCTTTTAAATAATGTAAAATATCGTCCCATAGAATCTAATATACACTATTTTGCGACAAATGTAAGCTTCTCTTCCGGTTTGTCCTGAATATGGAAGTAAGGCAAGCTAAAGGCCTCGATCATCACTGTATATTCCTCGCCAGCTACAAACTCAATGGTATCGGGAATCACATGAAAAGCCTCATTTACACCTGTTGGTGTCGAAGCGTAGACCAGCTTTGTCCAATCCTCCTGTTGATTATCCCCGGCAAAAATATAAACCCTGTAGCGGACATTCAAACCAGATATGCCTTTCCATGTCAGCCTGCGTTCATCCTGCTCAAAAGTCAAATCCTGAGGGAACTCAACAAATTGCGTTTCCCTATCCAGCATGAACTCAGCAGTATAGGTACTGACATGACCACTCTTGGATACCAGCTCCAGGGTATAAACGCCCTCCGGTGGCAAATTGGCGGCATTCATGCTCAAGTCTGCCAATACCCAGGCAGCATGACGCTCTCCAGAGCCCATAATAAAATAACCGTTCCAATTATCCTTTCCGGTAAGATCAAACTGACGATACGGATCAAAGGCGAATTCAGTTCCATCAGGACCGGTTACGACGGCGCTCTTTATTTTTCGCCGATAATTGTCGGCTGTAAGCAACGCGCCTCCCTTCTCGGCTACCATAAAGCCCATCTGAAAAAAACCTTCAGGGTATTCTTCTACCATAGTAGACCTCTGAACAAGCGCTGTATAAAAGAATACCGGCTCCAGCTCAACCGGGGAAGCACAGGCTGTAAACAGTCCGGCCACAACCGCCACGAGCACCAACATAATTGCCAACGAAACTCCAAGCCTCTTTTTCATTTCTCTCTCCTGCTGATTCAATTCCCTGCCAAAATCTTAGCGGGTAAAAACAAGTATACCGTTATGTCCGCCAAAACCAAGGCTGTTGGACATCGCTGCGCGAATAGTACCACTAACACCCTTGTTAGGAACATAGTCCAAATCACATTCCTCATCAGGTTCATCCAGATTCATGGTAGCCGGAAAGTACTGATTCTCAAGTGCCTTGATAGTAATGATCGCTTCGATAGCGCCGGCTGCCCCAACACAGTGTCCGGTCATGGACTTGGTGCTGGAGACCTTCAACTTATATGCATGATCTCCGAAAGCACCCTTGATCGCCTTGGTTTCGGTCGGATCATTGATTGGGGTACTCGTACCATGCGCATTGATATAGTCAATATCTTCTGGCTTAAGGCCAGCTTCAGCCATGGCCAACTTCATTGCAGCAATGGCACCAAGCCCTTCTGGATGAGGTGCAGTAAGATGATTTGCATCACAAGTCATTGCCGCCCCTGCCAATTTGGCATAAACCCTGGCCTTCCTTTTGGCAGCATGCTCGGCACTTTCCAGTATCAGAACACCAGAGCCCTCGCCCATAAGAAAACCGTCCCGGCCCTTATCAAAGGGTCTGGAGGCCTTTTCCGGCGTATCATTATATTGTGTTGTAAGTGCCTGAATGACATTAAAGCCGGCAACACCAAGTTCAGTTATTGAGGCTTCCACACCGCCGGCGACTACCACATCTACAACGCCGGACTCAATCCAACGCTTGGCATTGGTCAGCGCATCCGTACCGGACGCACATGCCGTTGCAATACTATATGTTGGTCCATTGATTCCATATATAATAGAGACATAACCCGGAGCAATATTTGCAATCAACTTGGGGATTGTCATCGGAGGCACACGGGTAGGGCCTTTTTCCATAAGCGCGCGGTATGATGATTCGAATGTCTCAAAACCCCCGATACCAACACCCAGAATTACGCCAACCCGACTACTATCGGCACCGGCGATGCGGTTGTCTTCAAGCAGCCCGGCATCTTCCAAAGCCTCTTTTGCTGCCGCAACAGCATATTGGGTAAACCTATCCATTTTTCGCGCTTCACGCTTATCCATATAGTCGCTAGCGTTAAAATCCTTTACCTCTGCTGCAATCTTGGTAGCGTAATTACTGGTATCAAATCTGGAAATAGGGCCCGAGCCGCTACGGCCAGTCTGAATACCTTCCCAAAGAGCGGCAACACTATTCCCAATCGGGGTTATGGCGCCCATTCCTGTTATTACTATTTGTGTTTTTTCTGTACTCATATTCATTTGCTCCTGTTTCTACATTCCAAGTCCGCCGGTTACTTCCAGCACTTGCCCTGTCATATAACTGGCCAAATCAGAAGCCAGATACAAAACCGCATCCGCGACCTCGCCAGCATTTCCGATTCTTCCAAGCGGAATCTGCTGTTGCAAAGCCTCTCTTTGCTCATCGTTCAATTTGTCTGTCATATCGGTGCGAATAAAACCGGGTGCGATGGCATTTACACGAACACCGCGACTGGCAACCTCACGTGCCAGGCTCTTGGTGAACCCAACCACACCGGCCTTACTGGCGCTATAATTGGTTTGCCCGCCATTACCCATCAAACCAACTATCGAAGAAATATTAATGATAGAACCCCCGCGGCGCTTAAGCATGCTGCGCGTCAAGGCACGAGTTACAAAAAAGGTGCCGGTCAGGTTTACGTCCATAACCATCTGCCAGTCAGCCGTTGACATCCGCATGATTAATCCATCACGCGTAATACCGGCATTGTTAACCAGAATGTCTATTCCTTCGGTTTCCTTCAGGATTTCATCGATCACCTGATTGACCTGCTCCTCATTGGATACACTACCAGTCTTGGCAACAATCTTAACCCCGTATTCCTTGGCAGCGGTAGCATACTCGTCTACAAAAGGCCCCTCATCCAGGTCCAGGTAGTAAACATCGGCCCCCTGCGAAGCAAGCCGTAAAACTATCTCCTTTCCAATCCCTCGGCTGCCACCCGTAACCAAGGCTGTTTTCCCTTTCAGTAATTTGACATTCATGTCCGTCATAAAAATCCTCCATATCCTCTATCAGGAATTATTTATTTATATAGCAGTAATACTTTCCAGCGTACCTGCTGGCAAAGCCTGAATCTCCTCATTTGGCTCAACCTTTAGCAG
>CAZDYA010000160.1:0-4320 GCA_964509515.1 uncultured Spirochaeta sp. | reverse complement strand
CCGCCAGGGGGCGATTAGGCACGCTTTGGATCGCCGGGGTGGCGGCAGCTCGGCGGGCTGTCGCCATGCCGGCGCGTCACCCCTAATTATAATAATGCAAAGATATATGTGGCTGCCAGCGCCTTGCCGTGAACTGTATGGTCAGGTACACTCTTTTTGCGATGACTATACCAACAATTCAAGCGGGAACGGCGGTTTGTGACTACCGCATTCTGGAGTGCATTCATATAGGGGCGCGTTCGGAGATTTACCGGGCCGAGGCTTTGCGAGGCGGTCAGAAGGTGATTCTGAAGCTGCCGGCGGCGGGACAGGATCCTTCGGAGGCTGAGTTAAGGCTTGGGAGTGAGCACAATATGCTTTTGTCCTTGCGGTCTCAGCGGGTGGTTCAGACCCTGGGCTTGTCTCGCTGGGACGGCCTGCCGGTGCTTGCGCTGGACAACGGCAAGCTGGGGACGGACCCGAAGGATTGCCGGTCCTTGCGTGCGCATATGGACAGCGGGGTTTTGGGTGGCTGCGGTAGCCCTGACCGACTTGCGCTGCTGATCAGGATTTTTCAGTCGCTGGTTAGGGCGATCGACGATGTGCATAAGGCGGACTTGATTCACAAGCATGTGAGTTTGGACAATGTGCTGTATTCGCTTCATTCGGATGCGGTGATGCTGATTGATTTTGGCATTTGTGCGCGGGGGACAAGCTTTGGTTTGGGCAATGCGGATGCGAGGGCGATTGAGGGGACGCTGGATGGTTTATCGCCGGAGCAATCGGGTTTGATTCACCGGGGCATAGACTGGCGCAGCGATTATTATTCGCTTGGCGCGCTGATGTATTGGCTTTGTACCGGCCAGCCACTATTTGATGAGCCTGACCGCATCTCGCTGGTGCATGCGCATATTGCCAGAACTCCGGCTGCTCCGCATGAAATATCCCCGGATGTTCCGCTGGGCTTATCCAGAGTAATAATGAAGCTGTTGCGCAAGGACCCGGGGGCTCGTTACCGCAGCTGTCAGGGCATCCTGTATGACCTTGATGTTTGCCTGGAGCTGGGCAGCGGTGGGTCCGCAGCCGACGAGAACTTTGTGCTGGCAACCCACGACATTTCACAGCGTTTTTCCTTTCCGGATCCGCTGTACGGCCGTCGCGAGGAAATCGGTCAGCTGCTATCGGCCTTTGTTGCTGCCCAGCGGCAGCATTCCCGCATTGCCTTGATCAAGGGGGCTTCGGGAATGGGCAAGACCAGCCTGGCCTACGATCTGTTCCATAGCCCGGAGACCATTGGCATGCTTTTCTGCCGCGGGATCTTTGACCGACAGGTGCGCAGCACGCCTTTTGGGGCCTTGCTGACGGCCTTTGATGAGTTGATTTCGCTGATACTGCATAGCGGCAGCGACCAGCTGACGCAGTGGAAGCAGGACTGGCGACAGATTCTGGCTCACAGCGGGCCGGTACTGGCTTCGCTTCTTCCTGGCATTACCAGGATCATCGGCAGGCAGCCGGAGGTTCCGGCTCTGCCGGCGCAGGAAAGCCAGGCGCTGGTGCTGGGGGCTTTTACGGATCTGATCAAGGCAATCGAGGTCATCAAACGGCCGCTGGTAATCTTGCTGGATAATATACAGTGGGCGGATCAGGCCAGCATTGATTTGATGGGTCGCATTGCCGCCAGCCTTAAGCAGTCCCGCGGTATCCTGCTGGTATTTACCTGCCGCAGCGAAGAACTGATGGCCGGCGATGCGGTAAGCCTGACCCTGGAAGGCTTGCAGGAAGAGCACGATTTAATCAGCAGCATCGAGCTTAACCCGCTGGCGCGTGATGCGGCCTTGCGCCTAATCAACGACACCTACCCCATGGAGCCCAACGATGCGCAGGGTTTTGGCCAGGCCGTCTGGCAGGTCTGCGGTGGCAATCCTTTCTTTTTGCGGCAGATGCTGGAGTCCCTTTATTCCATGAGCATGCCGCGTAGCGGGCCGGAAGCCCGCGAGCATTCAACCAGCTGCCTGGAATTTCATTCGATCGAAGGAATCTGGAGCTGGAACGAGAGAGTCTTTGGGCAAATCGCACATGATGCTGATCTTCATCGCTTTTTGGAACGCCGGATTACCGACCTGCCAGTCACTTGCCGGCAAACCCTGAACGCCGCGGCCTGCATCGGGCATGAATTCAGTTTTGGTGAGTTGGCTGCTGTACTGGAAAAGGACGCCTATTCCATTATCCGCGATATACAGACGGCGGTAACAACAGGCTTTTTGCGGCCGGTTGGCATGAGCTACCGGGTGGTGGCCGAGCTTAGCCGCGAGATCGAGGCCTATCTGCGGCACAAGGCTCAAGGCAGCTGCCGCGAGTTGTTCTTTCGCTTTGTTCACGACCAGATTGTTGAGTACTTGCAGCAGCGCACCCCACCGGCCGAGCAATCGCTTTGGCACTACCGCATTGCCATGCATCAGTACCGCAGCAGCTTAAGCAGCTCCAAAGCCAATGAACAGGTTTTCTCGATTGCCAACCACTTAAACCAGGGCGCGCATCATTTGATTCAGGACGGCAAGGCCGAGCTATTGATTCAACTGAATGCCCGTGCCTGTCGCTTGTCACTTGATTCGGTGGCCTATGTTTCGGCTTATAGCTATTTTGAACGGGCTCACAAAATGGTGCAGGAACACCACTGGCAGGATGACTACTTTGGCATCCTGCAGCTGTATATCGACGGGATAGAGGCCGCCAGCTTAAGCGATAATCACGCCATGGCAGAAAACCTGTTTTACAAGGTACTTGAGCGCTGTCTTGGCCTGGGTGAAAAGATTGAGCTATATACAATCATCATCCGCATGCATACCAACCTGAACCACATGGAAAAGGGGATTGATCTGGCAGCGCAGGCCTTGTCTTTGACCGGCGAGGATCTGCCGCGCGGCCCGGAGGCGATTGCCGCAGGCATTGGTGAACAGTCACAGGAAATTGCCGCGCTGGCGGCCGGGCTTCCCGGGGGCATTGAAGATTATGCAAACATGCCGCCCATGGAAGATGAGATGATCCAGGCGGCCATGGAAATCATGATCAACGTGAGTTCTACCGCCTATATGACTGACGCCAACCTTTATATGTATATCGTTCTAAGAATGGTTAGCCTTTCATTGCAGCACGGTAGCTCCAATGTTTCGGCCTTTGGCTTTGTAAATTATGCCCTGGTTCTGGCGGGGGCCTACGGCGATTATGCAAACGGTTACCGCTACGGCCTGGCGGCGCTGGCTTTGCTGGCCAAGCACCCCAATCCGGAACTGGGCTGCAAGGTAAACCATGTTTTTGGCGCCGGCATTCAACACTGGAAAAACCATATCCGTAGCTGCATTCCGTATTTTGAAAAGGCCTATCTGAATGGTGTTCAGTTCGGCGATGTGCTGTATGCCGGATACACTACCAACCAACGGGTTACCTGCCAACTAATTGCCGGCTGTCCGCTGGAAGAGGTTCGCCGTGAGCACAGTCTTTACTACGAGTTCATCCGCCGCCACAAAGACCCGGTTGTCAACGGACTATATGCCTTGCAGCTGCAAATAGTGCGCAACCTGCAGGGCGAGATCGTTGATGTGCGGGCATTGACCGATGAGTTGTTGCCGGAAGATGAGATCAAGCGCATTGGCTCGATTATTCTTGATTCCAACTACGATATTGCCCGCTTGCAATTGTGCTTTATTTACCGCCATTTTGCTTCGGCCGAACAACTGGTCGATGCATCGGCCACCAGCCTGGGGGGCAGCTTCGGCAGCGTACTGATTGCCGAGCAGGCTTTTTATGCCGCGCTGTGCCTTTATGCTGCTATACGCTCGGGATTAAGCGATGACGCGACGGCGCGACTCAAGCAGGCCGATGGCTACCTTGCAAGCATGCAGACCTGGGCAGATCATTGCCCGGAAAACAACTATCACCGACTGCTCTTGATGAAGGCCGAAAGATCGGCGGCCTGCTTGATCACCGGCGGGTCAGAAGCTTGCCGCAACGGGGAGTCTGATGAGGCGCTTGATGCAATGGCCGCCGATGAGCTGTACAGGGCCGCCATTGCCGAGGCGGAACGACAGGGCTTTATTCAGATAGCTGCCCTGGCCAATGAATGTGCTGGCCGCTACTATATGGAAGCCGCCGATTTATTGCCTGACAGTCGAACAGCCCGTGATACCGGACTGGCCTTTATGAAAAAGGCCAAAAAATCCAGTTTAATCCAGTTATCCTGTCAAAAAAAGCTTATCTATAAAACCTTACGAAGCGTAAATAGAACACTTCCTGACGGCCATGGCCGCTTCTTGAAGGGCTTCGGCAAAAGTGGGATGGCCGTGG
>CAZDYA010000159.1:0-4332 GCA_964509515.1 uncultured Spirochaeta sp. | reverse complement strand
GTACTATTCACAGTAGTGGTTGCCACCATCTATGCTCCGCTAAGTTTGGCCTTCCGCATACAGTCAACCGGCATATTCTTTGTTTTTGATATAATAATCACCCTGATCTTTGCGGCCGATATGGTGATCATCTTCCGCACCGGTTTTATCCAGCGCCGCAAGCTGGTAGATGACCCCAAGCAGATCGCCAAGCGCTACATGAAAGGCTGGTTTTTTGCCGACCTGCTGGCTACCTTTCCGTTTTTCCTGCTGGCTGGCAGCAGTTTTCTGGTGCTTGCCCGTATCGGGCGCTTTGCCAGGATGATTCGTCTTCTTAAGCTTTTTTCCGGTGCTCGCAGTATCAATCAGCTGAAGCAGTCCAATATCAACCCCAATGTCATGCGGCTCATCTTGATGATCTTTTGGTTGCTGCTGGTTGCCCACCTGATTACCTGCGGCATGATTATGGTGAACGGGGTCCCCGCAGATTTGCCGGACAGCATGCGCTACCTGCAGGCCTTTTACTGGACAGTAACCACCCTGGCGACCGTCGGCTATGGTGACATAACGCCCGACAAGAATAACGCCTTGCAGGTCATCTTTACCATCATTACCCAGTTTGTCGGTGTTGGTATGTACGGTTATGTCATTGGTAATATCAGTAATGTAATCGCCAATCTGGATATTGCCAAAACCCAGTACCGCGAGAAAATGGAAAAGATCAACACCTTCCTGAAATACCGCAGCATGCCCGATGACCTGACCAAGAAAATAAACGATTACTACGATTACCTTTGGGAAAGCCGCCGCGGCTACGATGAGTCATCGGTTGTGGACGAGTTGCCCTACAGCTTGCGCACCCAGGTCTCGCTGGAACTACATCGCGAAATAATCGCCAAGGTGCCCATCTTTGCCGGCGCCAGCCCGGCCTTTATCAAGGACATTGTGCTCAACATGGAGTCCGTCGTTTTTACGCCAAAAGACTATGTCGTCCGCAAGGGTGAAATCGGCGAGGAAATGTACTTTATCAGCCGCGGTGCCGTTGATGTCGTCTCGGACGACGAAAGCATCGTCTATGCCACCCTGCGCGAGGGCGCATTCTTTGGCGAAATCGCCCTGCTACTCAGCATGCCACGAACCGCCACCATCAAGGCCAAGGACTACTGTGATCTGTATTCGCTCAACAAGGCCACCTTCGAACGCGTTTTGGAAAAATACCCCGAGTTTGCCGAGCAGGTGCGCAAGCTGGCCGAAGAACGCCGCAAGGAAACCGAACAACGCAAGAAGGAAGGCGAGAAAAATTCCTGACCGCTGGGTAAGCCCGCTTGGTGGTATAGCGGTGAAATAATTCCGGGGGGCGCCAATCCCCCCGCCAGTCCGGCCAGTCGGCCGCCGCCTCCCGACGCGCCCCCCCGCGGCGCACACGGTTGCGCCGCTCCCCAAGAGGGTATGAATCGGCAAGACAACCAATCCTGCGCCCGGACTGCCAAGTCTATCAGCAGAGAAACAAAGCAATTGTTATCAGTCCATCTCTATTGATCGGTTTGTTCGGCGGCGGGTATGCCCAGCCTGCGCTGTCGATTAAGCAGTACCGCCCCTTCGGCGCAGGCCGCCAGTTCCAGTACGCATGGTGCAATCAGATGATACATTACCAGTGTCCCGTGGCGTTCATCGGCAATTAGCCCGGCCTCTTTCAATTGTGTTAGGTATTTTGAGGCAGTTGATTTGCCTACTTCCAGCTCCTTGGCCAGAGCGCAGACACACCATGGGTGTTCCTTGAGTTTCTCCAGCATTTGCAGTCTTAGTGGGTGTGCCAATGCCTTGAACATATGCGCTCTAAGCTCGTAGTGCGAAGCAGGCTCTGCGATGGAGTTGTTCGGGGTGGTATTATCGGGGCTTGCCATGTTCTAATTGTTGCAATAAATGGAAACTTGGTCAATCTTTCCTGCCTTTTCAATTGACAGTAAGTAGCAATGTTTCTATTATTTGAAACTATTATCGGGGGTTTAATGGACATTCTGATTTTATATGCGGCTGTAGTTGTGCTGTTGGTAATTTCGCTGGTTAAAAGCCGGCGCAAGACCATGCAGGCCTGCCTTAAGGCCTTCCATGCGCTGGAACGCATACTGCCGCAGCTATTGGTGGTCCTTGCTTTGGTGTCGGTAATTCTGGCGGTTTTTGACTCGGCAACGATCTCGCGCATCCTGGGCGAAGAGTCCGGTTTTCCGGGTGTGATTGTTGCCGCACTGGCTGGTGCGGTAACCCTGATCCCGGGTTTTGTGGCCTTTCCGGCGGCTAGCGAGCTACTGCGCAACGGCGCGGGGGTGCTGCAGATTGCTGCCTTTGTGTCCTCGCTGATGATGGTCGGGGTAGTCACCCTGCCCATGGAGATCCGCTATTTTGGTGCGCGGGCGGCTATAGGCCGTAACGTGCTGGCCTTTTTATTTTCTTTTGCGGCGGCGGCCTTTGTCGCCTGGGTGGTGGGGCTATGAGGCTAATCCGAATTCTATTGCGCTACAGGGCTGCCATTATTGCAGTGCTAGCGACGGCTGTTTTTCTGGCTTTGTATCCGGCGTATTTGCCCAGGGTTGCCAGCTCGCTACGGCTGCAGGCGCTAACCATGCTCATGGTTATCCCGCCTATATTTATCTTGATGGGCTTACTGGATGTCTGGGTTCCCAAGGAAACCATGATTCAGTATATGGGGCAGGCGGCCGGTATCAAGGGCCCGCTTTTAGCCTTTTTATTGGGCTCGGCGGCAGCTGGGCCACTTTATGGTGCTTTTCCCATTGCCGCCATCCTGATGAAAAAGGGCGCCAGCTTTCTTAACGTGCTGATATTTATTGGTGCCTGGTCGACTACCAAGATTCCCATGCTATTATTCGAAATGAAGGCGCTGGGATTGCGCTTTGCCCTTTCTAGATTGGCGATTGACTTGATTGGTATCGTAGTGATTGCGGCCACCCTAAGGGCCTTCGTGCCGCAGCGCGAGGTGTCGCGGATATACCAGGCGGCTGAATCGATTGATGATCCCCTGCCCCATGGAGGAAAGAAGAATGGCTGATAAAAAGATGAAACCTAACATGGCACTCGCCCTGGTCTTTGGGGTGTTTTTGGCGGCGTATTTTATTCCCTTTGACGCGCCACACATAGCGCGCGCGATTCAGGAAGCCTTTTTGATGCTGGGCGAGTATGCCCGCGAGCATGTGCTTTTGTGTCTGGTGCCGGCCATGTTTATTGCCGGTGCGATTACAGTGTTTTTAAACCAGCGGGCAGTAACCCGCTATCTTGGTCCCAAGGCCCCCAAGCCGGTGGCCTACGGCGTGGCCGCGGTCAGCGGCGCCATCCTGGCGGTCTGCTCCTGCACAGTTCTGCCCCTGTTCAAGGGTATCTATAAAAAGGGGGCAGGTCTGGGCCCGGCAGTCAGCTTTTTGTATTCCGGGCCGGCAGTAAACATTCTGGCAATTATCCTGTCCTACAAGGTCTTTGGCTGGCAGATCGGTTTGGCGCGTATGGTAGGCGCAATATTTTTCTCGGTGCTGATCGGTTTGTTGATGCAGCTGATTTTTGGCAAGGAAGACGAGGAAAGGCTGGCTGAGGCCAAGATGTTCACCTACAAGGAAAAAGACGGGGGGCGAACACTTGGCCAGATGATTGTATATATGCTATCCATGGTCGGCATTCTGGTATTTTTGAACTGGGCCGATTCCGGCGGCGGCAATGCCGTCTGGGATGCAATTTTCAGGTACAAGTATTTTATTGCCGGCGGCTTTGCCCTGCTGCTGGTCTATTCCCTTTTGCGCTGGTTTAGCCGTATGGATATGCTGGTTTGGGGGATCGCTACCCGCGATTTTGCCCTGCAGATTATCCCCTTCCTGTTTGGCGGAGTTCTGATTGCCGGTTTTCTGCTGGGGCGTCCCGGCCATGATGCGCTTATTCCTACGGACTGGGTAGCCTCCTTGGTCGGGGGCAACTCGTTGGCAAGCAATCTGATTGCGGCTGTCAGCGGCGCCTTTATGTACTTTGCCACCCTTACCGAGGTGCCAATTCTGCAAGGGCTTTTGGGGGCGGGCATGGGTAAGGGGCCGGCGCTGGCCTTGCTGCTGGCCGGGCCTTCGCTGTCATTGCCCTCCATGCTGGTGATCGGTGCCGAATTAGGCTGGAAGAAGACCAGCGTCTATGTGCTTTTGGTTGTGTTGCTATCCACCGTGGCAGGACTGCTGTTTGGACTTATTGTCTAGTTTACACCCGGCCAACACATTTATTGAAAACCCCGCTGCAGGTGGCAACCCACAATCTGATAGCGGTGGCGCGGGCTGACATCCGGGCCGAAACGCTGCAGGTCCAAAAGGA
>CAZDYA010000158.1:0-4334 GCA_964509515.1 uncultured Spirochaeta sp. | reverse complement strand
TGCATGCACTGCACAGCGGTTTCAATCGTGCCATGGCCGGTAAGAATGATAACGGGAACCCCGGGGGAATTTTGAACGATATGCTGTAGCAATTCGTTACCCGACATCTCGGGCATACGCAGGTCACTGATGACCAGATCGACTTCGTCGCGCGACAGCACTTCGACGGCTTCCTTGCCATGGGCCGCGGTGACGGTGTCGTAATCATCCATTTGGAGGGCGGTTGCCAGACCATCACGAATATTCTTTTCATCGTCGACTATCAGTACATTAAACTTCATTGGCGGAATCTCCCTGCCAGTCCAAAAGTTCGCGGCGGCGCTGCGGAATGGGGAAATGGACGGTAAAGTTAGCTCCCTCGCCTGGTCTGGAATAGACAACAATTTCGCCGCGGTGTTCCTTGATTATCTTGTATACCAGGGTCAGCCCCAGACCGGAACCAAAATCCCGGGTTGTAAAATACGGTTCAAAAATCCTGTTCTGGGTTTTTTCATCCATACCCAGTCCGGTGTCGATGATCTGCAGGGTCAGGATATTTTCCGCCTCGACAAAAATGCGGATGGTCAGGGTGCCACCGTTGGGCATGGCGGCTATGGCATTCTTGATCATGTTCAGCACGGCCTGCTTGATATAGCGCTCATCAACCTGTAATAACGGCAGATCCTCGGGGATATCGACCTGCAAGGCAATCCGATGCTGCTCCAGTTCATATTGAACGAAATGCAGCAAATCATGCACAACCTCGCCAAGATCGCTGTCCACGGGTTGAATGTCCATAGGACGTACAGCAAAAAGGAAATCAACCACAATCTTGTTCAAACGCTCGACTTCTTCATTAACTACAGCCGCATACTGTTTAAGCTGTTCGCTGCCGGCAACGGCCTGCAGTTTTTTCTCGATCAGCTGCATGTGAATACCGATTGAGCCCAGCGGATTCTTGATTTCATGGGCCACCCCGGCGGCCAAGGTTGTCAAAGAGGCCAGGCTCTCATAGCGTCTGAGTTTGGCTTCGCGCTGCTTGCGCCGGGTGATATCCTCGATCGTCAGAATGGTGCCCTCGATTGCGCCCTTCTGCACCAGCGGAACCACACGGCAGTTCAAGGTACGGTGGGTACCCTTGTCCTCGACAGCAAATTCCCTATCAAAAAAACTGTCCTGAGAATCCATTGCCTCGCGCACATAGCGGTTGATCGCTTCGTATCGGATAAGCTCCCAGATCTTGAAATCCTGGGGGCATTCAATGCCAGGTAATAAAAAAAGGCGTTCAGCGGCCTTGTTGGCCAACAGCACCTGATTTTGAAGGTTGGCAACGACAACCCCCTCGCTCATGCTATCAAGAACGAGCTCGAGTTTTTCGACCCTTCCGGAAAGCTGGCTAACCAGATCGTGTATCTGTTCGGTACTGAGTTTTGGTAATTTCTGCAAGGCTCTCTGAACAAACTTACTCATCCGCTGCTCCTGGCTAAAAACCAATGCTACTGCTTGCCATCATGGAACCAGAGGCTCTCCAGCACCTGAACGGCGTTCATATTAAAATCCGCAATGCTGCGGGTGGCCTGATCGATCTCGGATACCACCCGCCGAAAACGAACCAGGTACTTGATGTCAACCGCCTGCCCTGCCCCATCGAGCTGAATCTTGCGGAAGATATCCTGCAAGGCTTCGACAATCAAACGCAAGAGCATTACCCCGGCGTTGCGCTGAGCAGCCCCGGTAGTTTCGGTAATAACAGGCAAATCCTCTTCCGGAATGCCTTCGAAACCACCCTCATAACCAATCAGATGCTTTGCCCAACGTTCTGCAGCCCGCATCAAGGCGTCCAGGTTTTCACACATACACCGCCTGAAATACCAGCGCAAAGGATGCTCACCGGTAATCTGCTGTGCCGGCAACCTGAAAACCCGCTCTAAAACCTTTAACTGCTGCTGGACAGGCCTAGCTTCCAGCCTGATAACCCGCACCCGACTTAGAATCGTTGGCAGAATCGCGCTATGCCGCGAGGTTGTAAGAATAAAATACACATTTGCTGGCGGTTCTTCGAGCGTTTTTAGCAATAAATTCCGCTGACTGTCGTTAAATGTCTCGACATGCTCAAGGATGATGACCTTTGGACCCTTGCTGGCAGCGACATGCACCCAGTAATTCATCCGGCGGATGGCATCGGCATTCAGCAACTCATTGGGCATTTTTTCAATCAAGGCTTCAGCACTTTTTAACAGAGCCTCAGCCTTGCGAAGGATGTCATCGTCTTTGACCTTACTGCCGTCGGCTGCCGATAAATCAGGAAAAATCTCGGGAAGCTGCTCCTGCAGTTTTTCGATGGTCGGCATGGCAGCAGAAATCCGCTTTTCATCGCCCTCCCACATTACCGGATGAAAGCGGTTGAGCAGCTTGCGGATTGACCGGCCGAAAAGATAGCGTGTGCCGGTAGATACCTCGCGGCGCAAGGCAGCGATGGCGCCTTGAATTTCCTCAAGATATGAGCTGCTGCCCAAATGCAGAACATGGGAATGTTCCAGACGGCGGTGCTGTTCACAGGCGGCACAACCGCAGCCCCACTCGGCTGTTTTTGCTCCGCAGGTAAGGGCTCTGGCCGTCTCCAGGGCTATTGTACATTTGCCACTGTGCGGTTCACCGGCTAACAGCAAGGCCTGGGGAAACTCAGCCCGCCGCAAAAGCCCCCGCAAGTGGGCAGTAGTTTCAGGATAGCCAATTATATTTTCATACATGGAATATTACCCCCCTGCCCTGTGTTACCCGCCTGCCCTGTGTTACCCGCCACATCATGCGTTACCGAACAGCGTGCCGGCATAGGGTGCCAGCGGCATTAGCAAATCAGCATAAAGGCTATCGGCCAGTAATTGATCAACAGAAAAAAGCGGCTGAACCTGCATCAGCAGAATCAACAGGGATACCAGCAACAGCCCCTCAATGGCGCCAAAAAACAAACCCAGGGCATGATCAAGTGAATCAAGATGTATACGCTCTACCAAATCATTCAAGACTCGCTCAATCAGCTTGGTGATCAGATAAACCAGCAGAAACAAACCCAGAAAGGCGATTATGTTATTCCAGATTGATTCTCCCAGCAAAAGATCAAGCCTTGATGCCACCGGAGCGGTGCCCCAAACAGCGGCGACAATGCCAAACAATATCGAGGCCACTGCCATGAACTCCTGAACGAAACCCCTGAAACCGGCCCGAATAACCATGAATGCCAGTATCAGTGAAAAGATAATATCCAGAATATTCAACTGCATAGCATTTCCTTGCATTCCTGCGCCAGCCGCTCTACCGCCTGACGAGCATTAAGTCCGGCCAAGGCCTGCTTCATGGCCAGCTGTTGCGCTTCGTTTTGCATTATCCGGAAGACCTGAGCAACGCAGGCCGGCCAATCCCGATCGGCTTGCACATCAACCATTCCCATGCCGGCAAACAATTTTGCGTTACGCAACTGGTCGCCACGGCTACCGCCATGCAATGGGATGACTACCGCCGGCAATTGAACCGCCGCCAGTTCCCAAAGGGTACCCGCCCCGGCCCGGCAAACCGAACAGATGGCAGCCGCCAGAATATCAGGATATTCCTTGGTAAAAAAGGCCTGAGGGAAATATCTACCTTGCAGTGCTGTGTCGGATTGTAAACGTTCAAGACAGCGCTGATAGCCATGTTCGCCTGTCTGATGAACCACACAGCAAAACTCCAGCAACTGCGGCAGTGAATCAAGCACAAAGTCGTTTAATTCTTCTGCGCCCTGGCTACCGCCCTGAACAAACAACAAGGGCTTATCCTGCTGCATACCCGACTTCGCGTACCAGCGTCCGGCGTCGCCAAGATAAACCTCTTTGCGCACCGGGTTGCCGGTAACCACCAGACTGCCAGGCTTTAATCCCGGAAAAAAATCCAGGCTCTGTTGATACGGCACACAGACCCGATCGGCTACCCGGGCATTTAAGCGGGTGGCCAGCCCCGGATCGTAATCAGAATCATGGGTTATAACCGGAATCCCCAGCACCCGGGCGGCATACACTGGCGGCACACTAACATAGCCGCCCTTGGAAAAAAGCAGATCCGGTGATAAGCGGCGCAGTAAAACGAGGCTGGCAAAGAAACCGGCGAGCACACGAAAGGCATCAATCAGGGTGCGCAAGGAAAAATAACGGCGCAGCTTGCCAGCCGGAATTGAATAAAAGGGCATATCCCAGCGTTTTACAATGCTATGCTCGATCGCCTTGCCTGACCCAATCCACAGGCATTCGTAAGCTTCCTGCTCAATCAGATACTCGGCCAGGGCCAGGCCCGGAAAAACATGTCCCCCAGTCCCCCCTCCGGTG
>CAZDYA010000157.1:0-4389 GCA_964509515.1 uncultured Spirochaeta sp. | reverse complement strand
CTTCGAGATATTCTTCCTTGTTCAATACAAACACCAGCAGTTTCATCGACCCCATAGTACAATGTGAATGCCAGCAAAACAAGCAATAATCAGCCCAAAAACCGGTGATTAAAAAGGAACCTGCTCCGCCAGCTTCTTCCAGTCAGGCTCAGGAAGATGGGCCGGAAAAAGATTGTCAATCCGAAGCAGAACCAGCCCATGAATGTAGGCCCAGGCGGCGGCAGTACTATTTTCGTCCATGCTGTCATCGTGCCCGCTGAGAGTAGCGGCCAGCAGTCCCAAGGCTTTGCGCGGCCATACGCTATATTCCTCATCAAGGGTACAGGACAGGGGAGAATTCATCAGACGGTACAGCTGCTGATTATGTACAGCAAAATCCATGTAAGTCCGGCCAAGACCGGGCACGGTGGTCTCATCCTGCATATGCTCATAAAGCTTACGGTAGCCCTCGTTGATAAGCGCCCCAAGAAAATGTTCGCGATCCCGAAAGTGCCGGTATGGCGCATTCTTTGTGACACCCAAATCGCTAGCCAGCGAGCGAAAGCTAAGCATCTCCGCCGGATTATCCGCAAGAACCTCCAAACCTCTGGCTAACAAGGCCTGTTTCAAATCCCCGTGATGATAGCTGTTACCCTTATTCCTCACACATTCCCCGTTCCCGGAAAGCGACTGCCATCACTAGTCCGGCTCAACTATCTACTGCGATAAGCAATTTTAAGCGAATTAAACAACTCATAAGCAGTATCAATGCCGCTCAGATCAGTATTGATATTACCATCCGATCCGTCAACCGACCCAACAGCATACGGAATCAGATCAACGGTTACGTCTTCTCCGCCCACTTCGACTTCTGCATAATATAGCAGTGATGGCTGACCATTTACTCCGGAGTTCTTTTTTGTATAGGTACTGTTCCAATCATATGAGCGATTGGTCTCCAGCTTGATCACATACTTGCCATCAGGCAAATCGGCAGCGATATTATTCCCGTAATACACATCACTATCCACGGTTGTGGCAGAAGTTACCGCGTCAACTGCACTATCAGAGGCCGTTAAATGCGACCAAACCGGCAAGGCTTCCGGCCTACCCTCATCGGGTGCGGCATTGAAATCCTGGTCTACTACGACCCTGGTCACATAAAGGGTATCTATATAATCACCTTCTGGCGTTTCGATCCACACAGCCACCTGAGGCCACACTGTATAACGATAAACAAGATAATTTACATCCTTGCTGTAGTACTCACCAGGTTCAAGCAAGATCTCGAAACGCTCACCAGTACGTGCCCCCGGCAGAACACCCTGAGGCTCCTGAGCTGCCATGGCCGCAAGCGAAGTTACAACATGCGCCATAAGCAAAGCAGACATAATTGATAGTCTAATTTTTTTCATCTTTCTTCCTCCATTATCAATGTTGGCATTGCCCACATAACTGCAATAATAACACCAGATGTGGGCAGTGTCCACCTATTTTTTCTTCCATCAATAGGATACTATTCAAACGATGGCACAAGCGAAAAAGATACTCAAATCCGTATTCGGCTATACCAGTTTTCGGGAAAATCAACACGAGGTCATCAGTGCCATATTGTCTGGCAGGGACGTCTTCACCTCCATGCCCACCGGCGGCGGCAAAAGCCTGTGCTATCAGATACCCGGTTTGATATTTGATGGGCTTACTGTAGTAATCAGCCCTTTGATTGCCTTGATGAAAGACCAGGTGGACGAAGCCATCTCACGAGGAATCCCGGCCGCCTTTTTGAACAGCACCCTTTCCAAAGATGAGATCACGGAAATCTATTCACGCCTTTACAAAAACGAGATCAAGCTGCTGTACCTCTCTCCTGAAAGGCTGGCAGTCGAGGGCTACCTGGAACGGCTGCATGAATTTAACATCGCCTTTTTTGCCATCGACGAGGCCCACTGCCTTTCGGAATGGGGACACGATTTCCGCCCTGATTATCTTGTTCTGTCCCGCATCCGCAGTAATTTTCCCGACATCCCCATGGCCGCCTTTACCGCCACGGCCACCCACAAGGTGCAAGATGATATCATCAGCATCCTTAAGCTCAAAGAACCACTTATTGTCAGGGCATCTTTTGACAGAAAAGAACTGAATTATCAGGTAAGGCCAAAGACCGAGGTGCTGTCCCAGATTTCTGCCTTCATCAAGAATCATCCGGATGAGTCGGGAATCGTTTACCGCATAAGCCGCAAGGATGTCGAAAAAACCGCCGCCCATCTGAAAAAACGGGGTATCAGGGCCCTGCCCTATCATGCGGGCTTAAAAAAGGAAGAAAGAACCCTCCACCAGGAACTCTTTAACAATGATGAGGTGGATGTCATCTGCGCGACCACCGCCTTTGGCATGGGCATCAACAAAAACAACATCCGCTTTGTTATCCACGGCGACCTGCCCAAAAGCATGGAGGGTTACTACCAGGAGACCGGCCGCGCGGGCCGCGATGGCCTAGATTCAGACTGCATTCTTTTCTTTGGAAACGGCGACATTGTCAGACAGCAATACTTTATTGAGCAGATAGAAGACCCCGCCGAGCAGCATAAATGCCGTCAGAACCTGAGCAGCCTGGTCCGCTTTGCTACGGTTAATCTCTGCCGGCGACAGCAGATCCTGGAATATTTCGGTGAAGAGCACCAGGGACAATGCGGCAACTGCGATGTCTGCAATGACACCAGCGAGAAGGTCGAGGCCACAATTGATGCCCAGAAGATCCTTTCAGCCATTGCCCGCACCAGGCAGGGCTATGGCATTACTCACATCATCGACATCGTCTGGGGTGCCGACACCGAGAAAATCAGATCCCGCAAACACGACCAGCTAAAAACCTTTGGCGTAGGTAAGGACAAGACCAAGCTATGGTGGCGGGGCATCATTAATGAGCTAATCGGCCAGCAGGCCATCTTCCAGGATAGCGAGCGCTACAATGTCCTGTGCATGACAGAACTGGGCCGTGACATCCTTTACGGGCGTCGGGATTTCATGATTTCCGAGACCTCGGCATCCCGGGAACCGGTGCCGCCTTCTAGAGAAATGCTGATAGAACACGAAGGCTTCAAGGACAAAAACCTCTTTAAGCTACTAAAAGAAAAACGGACGGAAATTGCCCACGAAAACGGAGTTCCACCCTACATCGTTTTCTCTGACAAAACCCTTAAAGACATGTCACTGCTGAAACCCAGAAACAACGATGAATTCCTGCTGGTATCCGGCGTGGGCGAAAAAAAGATGGAAGCCTATGGCCCACGGTTTCTGCCGGTGATCGCGGAGTATTTGCGAATGGAATAAAACACTTGACTTAAAGCACCACCAGCTCTATTTTAATTGCGTACGCAACCAAAATTGGAGATTAATTATGCAAGGCACTTTTTTCGTAAGCGGGGCTACTGGCAACGTAGGGAAAGAGGTCATCAAACATCTTTTGGAGAAAGGCCAAAAGGTAATCGCCGCCAAGCGGCACCAGGACCTCAGTTCAGACAAAGAAAACCTGATATTTCGTCATTTTGACTTTTTGGATAGCAAAACATGGGATGGCTGTTTGGAAGGAGTAAACAAGGTCTTTCTGATGCGGCCACCCCATATCTCAAAGATCAAGCGTGACATGTACCCTTTTATGAAGTACATGAAGGATAAAGGAATCCAACATGTAGTTTTTTTATCGGTTCAAGGTGCAGAAAAGAACAAGCTTGTACCACACCAAAAAATCGAGGTCTTCCTTGGGGAGCTTGAAATACCATATACATTTGTACGGCCAAGCTTCTTTATGCAAAACCTTACTACCACCCACCTACCTGAAATACGCGATGATAGAATGATTTTTGTACCTGCGGGCAAAGGCAAAACCAACTTTATCGATGTTCGCGACATTGGAAAAATCATCACTCTCATGTTTTTCGATAGCAAGCATATTAATAAGGCCTACACAATCACTGGTGATAGAAGTTATTCCTATCAGGAAGTTGCTGATTATCTATCAGATGGATTAAACAGAAAAATTGAGTATGTTTCGCCTAATCCTGCCAGATTTGTTGCATTTCATCTAAAAAGAGGTAGAAAACTCGCCATGACCTTGGTCATGCTTGCTTTATACTCGCTGGTAAAAAGCGGGAAAGCTGATATTACTAGCACGACCTCCAAGGAAATTTTGGGCAGAGAAACCATCAGCCTGGAAGAATTTATCCGGGACCACAAAAATATTTTACTTGGAGATATATGAAAAAATATCGGGAAAACCGCTTTGGGCTATGCATATCAATAATTAACCGTGCAGCACAGGGATATTTTTATCACAAACTAAAGGGTTTCAAAATCGGACCTGGACAACAGGCCTATTTGCTAGCCCTCCTGCCCGGCGAGACTATTTTCCAG
>CAZDYA010000156.1:0-4411 GCA_964509515.1 uncultured Spirochaeta sp. | reverse complement strand
GGCTGGGGCCTATACCGCTTCGGTGAGGGTGAAGGTGCTCTTTCAGGACTTGCGGCGTTACGAGGTTTTTTAGCTGCCCGGCAACCAGGGAGCTGCCCGGCAGCGAGGGGGCCAGGCGCCGCCGGGGGAGCTGCCCGGCAACCAGGGAGCTGCCCGGCAGCGTAACAAGATTCTTGCCACCTCCGGTATTCTCGGTTACGATATTAGCATCGTGTTAAGGAGACTGAGATGGTAAAAACAGTTGTTGACTTGTTGCAGGGGGCCGTGGATCGCCATCCTGATCGTGCCTATGCCTTCCGCAAGGGCGATAAGGGCTGGATGCCAAAGAGCTTTGCTGTAGTTCAGCAAGAGGCCAGGGCGGCGGCCGCGGCTTTACGGATGCGCGGAATTGTCAAGGGCGATACCATGGCAGTGCTGGCCGAGGGTTCTCCGGAATGGGTGGTCAGCGAATTTGCCACGGTTATGGCCGGGGCGGCGGCCGTGCCCTTATCCATCAAGCTTTTGGCCGGTGAAATCCCGTTCCGGCTGAATCATTCAGAATCAAAAGGGCTGTTTTTGTCCAAAAATACCAGCGAAAAAATCTTCCAGGTTCATGAGCAGATTGAGAGGCCGGATTACTTTTTTATCCTTCTGGATAACGATGATGAGTTTGTTAAGCAATTGGCCGCAGACTATGGCTTGAAGCCCGGTGAGCAGATTTTGACCCTTCAGCAACTAATTGATGAGGGCGCGGCATCGGCTGATGCCCTGGCTCAGGTAGATGAGCTGTGTGCTGCCCTGCAGGCTGATGATGTGGTGACGGTCTCTTATACCTCGGGCACTACCGGGAATCCCAAGGGCATTATGCTTTCACACAAAAATTATGTGGCAAATTCTTCCGAGGCCATCGAGGTTTTTCGAATCCCTTTGGGCTATCAAACCCTGTTGATTCTGCCCTGTGATCACAGCTTCGCCCATACCGTTGGGATTTACGCGTCGCTGGTTGCAGGAATTTCGCTGTATTTTGTTGATGCGCGCGGCGGCTCCATGTCAATATTGCGGAACATTCCGATAAATCTGGTTGAGTCCGACCCCACTTTCCTGCTGACGGTTCCGGCCTTGACTGGCAACTTTATGAAGAAGATTCAGACCGGGGTGGCCGAGAAGGGCGGCTTTGTTAACGGCATTTTTGAACGCGGTATCCGGGCAGGGATAGCTCGTAAGGGTGATGGCTACACACCGGTAAGCCCGGCGGTAAAAGCCAAAAACTTTTGGCCCTGGCTACTGGCCGAGTTGCTGGTATTCCGCAAGGTTCGCAAGATCTTTGGAAAGAAGATAAAATTCTGTGTGTCTGGCGGGGCCCTGCTCGATCTGGGTCAGCAGCAGTTTTTCCATGCCCTGGGGTTACCGGTATATCAAGGGTATGGCATGACGGAAGCCGCCCCAATTATTTCAAGTAATCATCCCTGGTGTTTCAAGATGGGAACCTCTGGCAAACCATTCCCAACGGTACAAGTCAAGATAGTTAAGCAAGATGGCACTGAGGCCGCCGTTGGCGAGAAAGGTGAGATCTGTGTCAGGGGTCCGAATGTAATGCTTGGCTACCTGAAAAATGAGCAGGCTACCAAAGAAGCTTTGCGCGATGGTTGGCTGCATACCGGAGACCTGGGCTTTCTGGATGGGGACGGCTTTTTGTCGGTGTCCGGGCGGGAAAAGGCCCTGTTGATCTCGGCTGATGGCGAAAAGTATTCGCCGGAAGAGATCGAAGAGGTCATGATGACCATGTGCCCCTATATCAGCCAGACGATGCTGTATAATGATCATAACCGTTATACAAGTGCCTTGATTGTTCCGGATGTTGATGGCCTGCGCCAATATATCAAAAAGCACCCGGGAGCTGGTGTGGAAGATGTGTTAAAGCTTTTTGCCGACTTCCTGCAGTCTTTTAGAACCGATCCGGACCTAAAAAAGCGCTTTCCCAGTAACTGGGTGCCGCCTACTTTTCAGCTGCTGGAAGAACCCTTTTCAGACCAGAATGGCATGATTAATTCCAGCATGAAGCTTGTGCGCTATAAGGTTGTTGAACGCTATCAGGATCTGATTGATTACATGTATACCAGCGAGGGCGACCGCTACAGCAATGCCAAAAATCGTGAGGTGGTAAAAAAGCTGCTGCAGTTGACAGATTAGTCCAACTGTAGCTATTTTATGCTGATGAAAGATATTGCCTTGCCCTTTAACCGTCAGCAGCTGGAAGCCATTATTCAGGATCACCCCACGCCTTTTCATATTTATGACGAGAAGGCTATCCGCGAAAATGCCAGGGCCCTGTATAAGGCCTTTGCCTGGGTTCCGGGGGGTTACAAGAACTACTTTGCGGTAAAGGCAACGCCTAATCCGAGATTGATGCAGATATTGCAAGAAGAGGGCATGGGCTTTGATTGCTCCAGTAAGCCGGAACTGCTGCTTTGCGAGCGGATCGGTGTTGAAGGTGAGCAGATAATGTTCACCTCGAACGACACGCCGTGGGATGAATATCAGGCCGCTATCAGGATGGGCGCGGTCGTAAATCTTGATGATATCAGCCATATTGATTACCTGCTTGATAATGGCGGCGAACTGCCGAAGCTGATTAGCTTTCGTTATAATCCTGGTCCCTTAAAGGCCGGCAATGCAATAATCGGCCACCCCGAAGAGGCAAAATACGGTCTAACCAGGGATCAGCTGTTTGAGGCCTACGCCAAGGCGGCCAAAAACGGCTCCGAGCGCTTTGGGCTGCACACCATGGTGGCCTCGAATGAGCTAAATGGCGACTACTTTATCGAGACAGCACGCATGCTGTTTGACCTGGTGGTCGAGATCAAGCAAAAACTGGATATACAGATCGAGTTTGTAAACCTGGGCGGCGGTATCGGCATTCCATACAAGCTAACGGATGCGCCGGTTGATTTCCAGTATGTAAGTGATGGCGTCAAGCGGGAATATGAGGCCACCATTGTTGCTGCCGGCCTGCCCGATGTTCGTATCTGCATGGAAAATGGTCGCTGTATTACCGGTCCTTATGGATACCTGGTGAGTCGGGTGTTACATAAAAAGGATACCTATAAGCAGTATGTAGGCCTGGATGCCAATATGGCCAACCTGATGCGCCCGGCACTCTATGGTGCCTACCATCATATTACTGTTGCCGGCAAGGAACAGGCTTCCGCGGATCACGTCTATGATGTGACTGGCAGCCTTTGTGAAAACAACGATAAGTTCGCGATTGACAGGAAGCTTCCAAAGGTCGAAATTGGTGACTTGCTGGTAATTCACGACGCCGGCGCGCACGGTCATTCGATGGGCTTCAATTACAACGGCAAGCTGCGTTCGGCCGAGCTGCTGCTGTGTGAGGATGGCTCTATAGATCGTATCAGGCGGGCTGAAACAGTCGAAGACTATTTTGCGACATTAAACGATCTTTGATGCTGGATCATCTATAGTGACTTGATCTCTTTGCGGGCGGTTTTCATCAGGATTCTGGCCATGCCATGGCACAGTTTGGCTTCTATTTCTTCTTCGCACATGCAGCAGAAAATCTCGTTGCGAAATGATTCCTGCCGTACCAGGGTGATCAGGCTGCTAAGAACGTTGATGTAGTCGACTTGCTGGCTGGGGTGATTGGCGACGACAAACAGAAGGTGAACAGGGCGTTCGTCCAGGGCGTCATATTCGATCCCGCAGCGGCTGATGCCGAGGGCGACGGTTGTATCGGATACCATTTCGGTGCGGCCGTGGGCGACCGCAACCCCATGGCCAAAACCGGTAGATTGTAATAGCTCGCGTTTTTTTACGACCTCGAAAAAGGCATCGAGATCAAAATCAGGCCGGTCACGGAATACAGGCGAACGTTCAATCACTTCGCGGATTGCTTCGAACTTGCTTGTGCTATGCAACTCCTTGATTACACTGCCTGTGTCAAAGTATACCGGCGCTTCCACGGTATTCATGATTATTCATCTATAGACTTAATAGACTGTTTGGTCAAGGTGACTTAGTAGCGTTAATCTGCTACAGTACGGCATGCGAGTTGAAGTAAGGTATCGAGATGAAGATCCGCGGGCTTTGCGGATAATGGCGGGCATCAAGGCCTCGCTGGGCATAGACGTACGTGGTCTTGAGCTAGCCGATGTCTATCTGGTACAGGCCGAAAAGCTGCCTGACCATGCTGTCGTCAGTCGGGTCTTCAGTGATCCTGTAGCCCAAAATGTTCAGGTGAGCGATGGAGCTGTTCCCTCTGGAATGCTGGTCGAGGTGGGGTTTAAGCCTGGGGTTACCGATACCCAGGGGATTACTGCGGCCCAGGCGCTTGGCTTGCATGGTATAGAAAATCCTGTAGTCAGCACGTCGGTGCAGTACTACTTTGCTTCGCAAAACGGTATAACCTCCGAAC
>CAZDYA010000155.1:0-4436 GCA_964509515.1 uncultured Spirochaeta sp. | reverse complement strand
GTTCAGGGCTTTATATAGCCCGCAAACTGATCAAACGCCAGGGCGGCTGGATACGCGTTGGTACCGGCACCGATCATACCGGACCGCGTTCCGCCCCGGTAGTCCGCATGACCATCCTGCTACCATTGGAAAACGAATAGCCCTTATCGCAAGGCAAGCTCAACAACGTTCTCGACGTGCATGGTTTGCGGAAACATATCGACCGCCTGATGCCTGACAATGCGATATTTCTGCCCCAACTGCTCAAGATCGTCAGCCTGGGTACCAGGATTACAGCTAATGTATAGAATACGAGGTGACTGAATCTGCAGCAGGCCGGCAATCAGATTCTTGTGCAATCCTGGTCTTGGGGGGTCAACAATAATCAGATCAGGGGTACCGTGCTCAGCAAAAAAACTTTGATCACACAGCTTCTCGGCCTCGCCGCAGAAAAACTGCGCGTTGTGCAAACCGTTGAGCTCCGCATTTTCCTTGGCGCCATCGACAGCATCAGCAATAACCTCTATGCCAATAACCTTTTTGGCCTTATCCGCCAAAAACAGGCCTATGCTGCCTATCCCGCTGTACAGATCGTAAACTAGCTGGGTGCCGTCTAGCGCTGCCCAGCTGGCGACCAGCCTATACAAACGGGTGGCCTGAGAGGTGTTGGTCTGAAAAAAAGAGGCCGGATGAATCCGCAAGTTCAAGTGACCGCATTGCTCGTTTATACATTCCTGGCCATAAAACAAAACCGGCTGGTGCCCGATGGGGCTGGAATTTTTGGTGTTATTGATAATGTAGTAAAGGCTATGGGTATCTGGAAAAGCGGCCGCAAAATCGGCCATCAGTTGCTGCTTGGGCTGATCAAACTCTCCTGAAAACATGACAATGGCCATGGTCTGGCCGCTTTCGCTGGTACGCACCATCAGGGTGCGCAGATCACCTTCGTTCTCGGCAATATCATAAAAACTGATGCCGGCAGCACGCGCCGCGTCACGCAAAAACAAGCGCATCTGATTGCTAGGCTCAGGCTGATGCCAGCACTCCTGCAAATCAAGCACCCGATTAAAAAAACCGCGAACGTGGAAGCCAGCGCCATCACGGAATTCAAAGGTCTGCTCCTGGGCAATCTCCTGCGGCGTCAGCCAGCGGCGCCGGCTAAAGGTGTATTCAAGCTTGTTGCGATAACCGCGCTGACGCTCGGCAGGCAGGATGGCCAGGGCCGGCGGGGCTTCTGCCATCAGCTCTGACAGGCTTTCGCGCGCGAAGGCCTTATCGACAAGCTCCTGTTTGATTTCCAGCTGGGCATCATAGGTAAAATGCTGCAAGGTACAACCCCCGCAATGCTCAAAGTGAATACAATAAGGTTCTGCCCGCTGATGATCCAGCGGCTCGGGGATTTGTGACGGACGCTTTTGGCGCCCCCTTTTTCGTTTGGCCATAGACAGGCATTATTCCAGCAGATCGCGGGAAGAATCAAGTAGCGGCTCGTAATCTCTGGGCCTTCCGCCACGAAAATACTGCAAACGCAGTTGCTGCCCCGGGCTAACCCAGCCCAGCAACTGCCCTCGCCGCACCATCAGGCCACTGCGGCGCAAGGCGACATTAACCCCAAACAAAACCAGCAAATGACCGGTGTGTTCATTCACGATCTGAATGCGCTCGCCAAAAATCGTGTCGCGGCTATAGCTAATCATGCCCTCCATGGGACTGACTACCGGCACCCTGGCCAAACTACGCTGCTGTTCCTCTGGCGATTCGCCTTGCGCATCACCGGCAAGCCTCAACAACACAGGCTCGGGTGGCGCCAGCAGTAGGGCCCCCTGTTCCCTGGCAACACGGGAGGTCTGGGCAAAATCCTGCACAATCCTACCCGGCTCCGGAAAAGGCCAGCCATGAGGCTCATCGGGCTGATAAACCGAATTCTCCCGGTGACGCCAGTCCAACCCAAAATGCTCGGCCAGAAAACCAGCCCCATGCACATCGCTTTCCCAGATATAACCATCGTGATGACCATTAGCAATAGAAAAATGCAGATGCGGCTCCAAAAACTGTGACCATTGCCCGGTGTTACCCACCTGACCCAGAACATCGCCAGCCTGCACCCTGGTTGGGGATTGCACCGTGCGGCGGCGCAAATGGGCGTAATAGTACTGACGACCATCGTCGCCCATCAAGACCACAGAAATGCCGCCGCGCAGATTGTCCAGCGGCCGCGCCACCCCGCTGGTCACGGCCAGCACATCCGCCCGCACGACCTTTTCGTACTCCTCGCTGCGCGGCCGTAGTTCCGGAGCGGCCTCCACATCGACGGCATTGCCGCCATCCCAATGATAGTGCGTCCAGGCCAACCACCGCGGCGGCACCGCCAGCGGAAAAACGTAGCGCCCATCAATGGAACGCGTCACCAGCCTGCCCGGCTGGGCCGACGGTGTAACGCCGACCACTCCCCCCGACTCGGCCGAAAGCGCCACCACCACCACAACCAGCAGCCAAAAGACCGAAAAGAGCATCACTATTTTTTGCAGACACAACAGCCTTCGCATTTATCTTTCCCTAGCACAACAAAAAATGGCATAATGACCCAAGAGCCTGCAAGGAGTTTAACATGAATACACCCAGCGAAAAAGAGATCACCGAACACCTAAAAGGCTTTGTGACACCGCAGCGCCTGGAGAAAATGCTGGCCGTGCTGCAGAACCGCACCCGCTACCTGACCGTCGTACTGGAAGACATCTTTCAGCCACACAACGCCAGCGCCGTCCTTCGCAGCTGCGATGCCTGCGGTATTCAGGACGTCCACATCATCGAAAACCGCAACCGACACAAGCTCACCAGCGGCATCGAGCTGGGGACCGCCCAGTGGCTGACCCGCTACCGTTACCGCCAAGGCGAAAATAAAACCATGGAAGCAATCCAGGCATTAAGAGACAAGGGCTATCGGATCGTCGCTACCACACCGCACAAAAATGATGTCAGCCCCGCTGAATTCGACCTGGCCAAGGGCCCGGCCGCCCTGCTATTTGGTACCGAATTGGAAGGCTTAAGCCAGCAAGCCCTGGATGCCGCCGACGAATACATCCGCATACCAATGTACGGCTTTGTCGAAAGCTACAATATATCGGTGTCAGTTGCGATTATCGTTTCCCGGCTAAAAGAAAAGCTGCAAGCAAGCGGACTGGCCTGGCAATTATCAGAAACCGAAAGCGATGAACTGCTTTTACAATACCTGCGCAACAGTGTCCGGGAATCAGGGCTCATCGAAAAACGCTTCGCCAGCGAAAAGGCGGCCACCTAACCCGCTAGCTGCCCCACCGTCATGTGACGCTTTCGCCCAAAGCCAGGCCGTCGCTTGACCGTCCATCCACAATCAGCCAAAGCCCTGCGCACCCAACCGGCAGCCGTAAAGCTGGAACAACGGGCTCCCGGCTTGCTTAAGCGGGTCACCTGCTGCAAAAGTTCAAGCTGCCACATCGCCGGGTTACACGCCGGCGAAAAGCCATCCAGATACCAGACATCGGCCTTGAAATCCAGTTGGGGCAGCCAATCCTGCGCCGGCCCTACGCATAGTTCGACCGATACACCAGCATAAGGTTCCCAAACATGCCTGGCCCCACCATCAAGCGGCACCGCCAACTGCCGCCAGCAGTCAAGCAAGCCAGGGTCGGCACCCGCAAACAAAGAAGCCGCCTGCAACATATCAGATTGAGTTATTGGATACTGTTCGATAGCAATATAGCGAAAAGGCAAATGATCAGCGATCAGCGGAAGAATTCCTTGCAGGGTGATCGCACAGTTCAAACCGGTTCCAAAGCCCAACTCAGCCACAGTAAAACCAGCCGCCCCCGCGCCACCAGCCGCCTGCGCATAGCCGGCGACAACATCATTCGCATCAAAATAAACATAGCGCGACTCTGCCACCCCATCGGGCACAGAAAAATACCAGTCGCCAAAAGCCGGCGAAAAAACACCCTCTGGTGTTATTTCAACCTTGGCAAACTCCACGGTTTATTGCAAAACCTTCAGTACCATGATGGTTTGATCATCATGCTGCGGGGTATCACCGGCGAACTCGTTTACCGCATCAACCACCAGCTTAACGATCGCATCAGCATCCTCTTCGGCGTGCTTGATCAGCAACTCATTCATACGATCAACACCAAACTGCTCACCGCTATCGTTCATGGCCTCGCTGATCCCATCGGTATACAAACAAAGGATATCACCCTCAGCCAGATCAAGCCGTTGCTCACCATATTCACTGAACTTGTCCAGACCAATCGGCAGACCAGGGGTATCACAGCTTTCAACCGTTTTCTCGGCCGCCCGATAAACCATCATGGGATGGTGCGCCGCATTGGAATAAACCAACTCACGCGTTTCAATCTCGTATGTCAAATATGACATCGTAGCGTAGCGCTCAATACCCACCTGAGAAGCAATCCCGCGGTTTATCC
>CAZDYA010000154.1:0-4447 GCA_964509515.1 uncultured Spirochaeta sp. | reverse complement strand
CTCACTACATCAACAAATGCCAAGAAAGCGAAGGCGGAAGGAAACAGTTTTTTGCTTCTAATGCTTTAGCTGTCTCTTCCCGCCATAACAATTTTGGCTATAGCCTGTGCTTAACCGATAGCGTCGTTACCGCTCTCACCGGTGCGGATTCGAACACAGCGGCTCATCTCGGTAACAAAGATTTTTCCGTCACCGATATTGCCGGTTCGGGCAGCTGCAATAATTGCGTCGATGGTTTTGTCTTCGAAATCATCGTTTACCGCAATATCAATGCGAATCTTCTTTAGAAGGTTGATTTCGGTTACTGCTCCACGAAAGGTTTCTTCGTAGCCGATTTGCTGTCCGCAGCCAAGGGCTGAGGTAACGGTCATCTTGTGAACGCCTGCTTCGAACAATGCCTTTTTGACTTCATCCAGCTTTTGAGGCTGAACCAATGCTGTAATCATTTTCATTACCAAACCCCTTATTCAATAATCTGAAAGCCGTTATATGACTCAATACCGTGCTCGCCGATATCAAGACCTCGCATCTCTTCTTCTTCTGATACCCGAAGACCCATTGTCTTCTTGAGCACCATAAACACTAGCCCCATTGCAACAAAGGCAAAAACTGCTACTGCCAGGGCCCCAAGAACCTGAATACCTAGCTGACCAAGGCTGCCGTCGACAAACAGACCGTTGCCGGGCAGTCCCAATGCCTTTTGCCCGAACAGACCAATGGAAATGGTTCCCCATATACCGTTTACACCATGCACAGGGAAGGCACCGACAGGGTCGTCAATCTTGATCTTATCCAGACCAAAGGTGGCGAGTACAACCAGCACCCCACCAACCGCGCCGATTGCCAGGGATGCCCATGGGCCAACAAAGGCACAGGGTGCTGTAATGGCTACCAGACCAGCAAGTGCACCGTTCATTATCATGGCCAGATCGGGTTTTCCGACTATTTTCCATACAGTTACCATGGCAGCGATTGCCCCGGCAGCTGCTGCCAGGTTGGTGTTCATTGCAACAAGCGCTATCGATGCGCCATCACCTACCCCCAGGGTTGAACCAGGGTTAAAGCCGAACCAGCCGAACCACAGAATGAATACACCCAGTGCGGCGATCGGAATGTTGTGAGCGCCCAAAACATTAGCAGAGCCGTCTTTGCGGTACTTGCCCATGCGGGGGCCAAGTATCATTGTGCCGACCAGGGCGGCTACCCCACCGGTGGTGTGAACAACCGCGGAACCGGCAAAATCCATAAAGCCCATCTCTGCAAGCCAGCCGCCGCCCCAAATCCAGTGCCCGATAATCGGATATACCAGTGAAGAAATGATCAGCGAATAAACCAGATAGGCCGGGAACTTCATGCGCTCGGCCATACCACCGGCTACGATTGTAGCTGCCGCACCACAGAAGGCGGCCTGAAACAGCCAAAATGCTGGCAATGGTACATCCGCGGCACTTTGAGCACCCTTCATAAAAAAGCCTGTTAGCCCGACGAAAAGATTGCCTTCGCCAAACATCAATGCATATCCGACCAGGAAGAAGCCGACCGAGGCCATGCAAAAATCAAGAAAATTCTTGGTCAAAATGTTGCTGGTATTCTTGGCCCGAATAAATCCAGCCTCTACCATGCCGAATCCGGCCTGCATAAAGAAGACCAAAAAGGCCGCCACCAATACCCACATGGTATCAAGCCCCATTCGCAATGCGGCTAATTCCTCCGTAGACTGCGCAAAAACAGACGCTACGGTCAGAAAAAACAGGACTGCGGTAATAAAAATAAGCCTGTTTCTCCTTGTCAAAAGGTATGCATTCATACTATTTGCCTCCAAAAATGTATGTTTTTTCCTCACCTGCTACATTTATGAATAAAAACACAACATAGTCAAAATATTTGTATTTTTACAATATTATGCTTCATTAATGTAGTTATGTTTTACAAAAATGCTTTAAAGTGGCACTGACCCTTGACAGCCACGGTGGCATAATTGATAATCCCTCCCTATAATGAGTAAGGACCTGTTAAAAATTGGAATTGATGTTGGCTCCACCACGGTCAAGGCCGTTGTATTAAGCGAAAAATCACCAGAAATTCTTTTTCAAACCTATGTCAGACATAATGCCCGGCAGGCCCAAACGCTGGCCGGAATTCTACGCGAGATAAACACACGTTTCCCCGACAACCTTTTCCATGTAGCCGTGTGCGGAAGCGGGGGGCGCGATATTGCCCACGCAATTGATGCTCATTTTATTCAAGAGGTTGTCGCCAATTCTCTGGCTGTTCAGCGGCTATACCCCGAAAGCCGGGTAGCTGTTGAGCTTGGCGGGCAGGATGCCAAGCTGATCTTTTTTTACTTCGATGAAACAACCAAACAGCTAATGGCTAGCGATATGCGCATGAACGGCTCATGCGCCGGCGGCACTGGGGCCTTTATTGATGAGATAGCCGCGCTTATTCACATTCCGGTCACAGAATTCAATGCCGCCGCCGCCAAGGGCAAGCATATATATGACATTTCCGGACGCTGCGGGGTCTTTGCCAAGACCGATATTCAGCCCTTGCTGAACCAGGGGGTAGCCCGCGAGGATATAGCACTGTCCACCTTCCATGCCATTGCCAAACAGACCATCGGCGGGCTGGCACAGGGCCTGGAAATCCATCCGCCGATTATCTTTGAGGGCGGGCCACTAACCTTTAATCCGGTGCTGGTCTCAGTTTTTGCCGAACGCCTGGGTCTAAAACCGAACGAGGTTATCCAGCCCGATAACCCCGAGGTGCTTGTTGCCATTGGGACCGCCTTTTCGCTTGACAGCATGTTCAAGGACGATGAACACCGCTTCGAAATGACCAAGGCCCTTAAGGTACTGGACGGCTTTGAAGCCATGATACAGCAAAAATCACAGCGCAGACGGCAGATCGGTTTCTTTGACAGTCCACAGGAGCTGCTGAATTTCATTGAGTCAAACGCATTGCCCGAGTTGCCGCCTGTGCAGCTGCCGGCCGGCTCGGAATTGCCGGTCTGGGTCGGCATCGATGCCGGATCTACCACAACCAAGTTTGTATTGCTTTCCGAAGACGGAGAACTGGTAGACCGCGGATACTACAGCAACAGCGGGGATCCCCTGCGTACTTTTCAAAAAGGTTTCACCGAATTGCTGGAGAAATACCGGCAGGCTGATATCCGGCTAAAAATCCTGGGCGCTGGCTGCACCGGCTACGGCGAGCAGCTGTTTGCCCGCGCTTTCAGGGCCGACCACCACATGGTCGAAACGGTCGCCCATGCCGAGGCGGCCATGAAGTACGCGCCGGATGCCTCTTTTATCCTTGATATCGGCGGCCAGGATATGAAGGCCATTCAGATCGATAAAGGGGTTGTTACCGGCATCACCTTGAACGAGGCCTGCTCGGCCGGCTGCGGCTCCTTTCTGGAAGGCTTTGCCTCATCCTTGGGAATCGAGGTAAAGGATATCGCGCAAACGGCCTTTCGCTCCAAGGAACCTTCCCTGCTGGGGTCCCGCTGCACCGTCTTTATGAACAGCTCGATAATAACCGAACAAAAAAACGGCAAAACCCCCGAGGACATCATGGCCGGCCTGTGCCGCTCGATAATAGAGAACGTCTTTACCAAGGTAATCCGCACCAGCAACTTCTCGGCCCTTGGTGACACCGTTGTAGTTCAAGGTGGCACCTTCAAAAACGATGCCGTACTGCGCGCCCTGGAGCAATATACCGAGCGCAAGGTGGTGCGGCCGCCCTGGCCGGGCGAGATGGGGGCCATCGGTATCGCCCTGCTGACCAAAAAACACATGGAAGAACAGGCCGCAGAAAAGGGCGAACCACTGCCAGCCAGCAATTTTATCAGCCTGGAAGAACTGAAAGCCTTTTCCTTTTCCAAAGAACCCAACTCGGTCTGCCCGTTCTGTACCAACAACTGTAACCGCACGATTATCCGCTTTAACAACGGTGACAGCTTTGTAACCGGCAATCGCTGTGAAAAGGGCGAAATCCTTGGCGATGTAAAAGACAACCACATTCGGGAGCGCTTGCAGGAACTGCGCGACAAGGAAAAGTCGGTGCCGGACATGCATGCCTACCGCGAAAAACTGCTGTTCCAGGACTATGACTTCACCGCCCTGACCGAAAAACGCAATTTCCGCATCGGTATCCCGCAGGTATTGGAGTTCTGGAACAGCATTCCGTTTTGGAATACTTTCTTTCAATCATTGGGCTTTGATGTGGTCTTTTCTGACCGCAGCACCCGCAAGATGTACGAAAGCGGCCTGGCCTCGGTGCCATCAGACACCGTTTGCTTTCCGGCCAAGCTGGCTCATGGCCACGTTAAAAACCTGCTGGAGAAGAAACAGGTCGACGGGATTTTCATGCCGATTATGGTTCGCACACCGTCAGAGAACACCTCGGTGGCGGCTGACTTCACCTGTTCGGTACTCAAGGGCTA
>CAZDYA010000153.1:0-4454 GCA_964509515.1 uncultured Spirochaeta sp. | reverse complement strand
CCCTCCAGGAGCACCCCATAGTTTGTCGTATGGGTGCCGCGATTATGCTTTTTGGATAGCCCTCCCACCGACAAGTCCAAATGAGGGAATAGCGCGTTAAGACAACTACTCTTGCCAACGCCTGATTGACCATACAAAACCGAACGCTTAGCTTGCAAACAATGCTTCAGGGTATCAAGCCCGGCACCTGTATAAGCTGAAACCATAATGACTTTGTATCCAAGCTGCCTGTATGTTTCCAGCCGCTGCAATTCATCTTCTGCCGGTCCAAGTTCGAGCTTATTGATAACGATAATGCAATCAACATGGGCGTTCTCTGCCATTACCAGCACCCGGTCAATAAACCTTGGCCGTAGTGGAGGCGATTTAACCGAGCCAAAAATCAAGAGCTGATCAATATTGGCGGCGAAGACCTGCAGATTATTCCGCTTGCGGTTCCACCGATACAGGCGATTTTTCCTGGGGTAACGCGAAATGATCAAACCATTGTCGATCTCAACCATGTCTCCGGGTGCCAATGGATTATAATCCTGACCGGCGCCAGGCAACACCTTACCCTTGATTCGACACAATTGTGTCCCAGGCAACTGAGCATCGGACGATTGGGTTTCGGATATAAATTGCACGGTAAATATATTGTTAATGCCTTTTAGTACGGTGGCTTTCATACCGCTACCTGAGAATTTATAACACGGAATTTTTCACCTATCCTGTTTGCAACTTCATCTGCAATCTTGCCGGTCGACCACCATTCGACAATATCATCAGAGCATGAAGAGATATCCAACCCTTCGCTACCATGGCCAATCACCCTGGCAACCTGCTTGCTTACACCTTCTCGGGAATCAACTATCGACATGGTACCGCCGCAAAGCGCGGTCAACTGATCAATCACATGAAGGAAATGGGTGCATCCAAGGACCAGGGTATCAACCTGCGCCGCTCGCAGGCGCTCAATAATCGGCATCAGCAAGGGAGCCGGGTCATCACCCATGTACAAGCGATCTTCGACAAAACGAACAAGTTCACCAGCGCCCAGGGTTTCCACCCTTACATGGGTTGCCCATGAATCAATTAATCCGGATAAATAGGGGTCAACCGTCGTTCGCAGGGTTGCAATAACACCTACAACTCCCCGGGAATCACGCGCCGCCGGTTTTATGGCCGGGACGACCCCGACAAAGACCGAATCAGGGAATTCTTTTCGCAGGAATTCCAATCCAACAACCGTTGCCGTATTACAGGCCAATACAAAGGCCTTTACCTTCAATTGCTGATGCTGCAATATCCAGGCTACAATTTTTTTTAGCCTGAGCCTAAGATCATCAGGATGCTTCTCACCATATGGAAAGAACTCCCTGTCGGACAAATAAAGATATTCTTCATTTGGCAGGCTTCGACGTATATGTGCCAGATATGGGAGCCCACCTATACCGGAATCTAGCACACAAATAATTGAACGAGGCTTCAAAAGTCAGCCTCCACCAAAGAGCTTGTTTAAATCTTGCCTGGCCTTATCAATCTTTTCATCTTTTTGGCCGGCCTTCACTCCCCTGACAGCTTCGCCTGGCAAGGGTAATTGAAAATGCTCACAGTGATTACCACGCTTCTTGTCAGAGATAGGCTCACTGATTGCTTCCCGGCACTGATAGGCCGCACCTTGATCGTAATGGCGGCAATTAAAACACACCCGCAGCTCGGCAGAACAATTTGGACAAGTACTGTATCTTCCGATTGGCGAACGATTATCGATTTCTGCGGCGCACGCATAACATAAAGCCATACATGGATTGTACTGGCCAGCAAGAAGCATGACAAGTCTATATTTCTGTCTTGTGATATCTGCCGTCATGGACTAAAGTACAAACATGATAGTTTTTCAGTCGTGTTCACATCCCGGATGTGATAAATTCTGCCTGCACGATCAAGATACATGTTTGCAGCATGCCAAAGCAAAACCTGATATTCAGACAAAACTTATCAATGATTTTCTGGATCAAGACCGCGTATACGGCTGGAACATGGGTCATATCGAGTTCTCCAATATTTCCATCAGCAACAAGCAGATTTCGCACTGCTCATTCTCCCATTGCAGCTTTAACAATGTAATTTTTTCCAATTGTCAGATTGCTTCATCATTTTTCGATTGTGCTGCTTTTTCCAATTGCCAATGGGAATCATGCGAGCTGCACAACACCACCTTTGCCGGCAGCTCCTGGGAAAACTGCAAGCTGTCGGATTCAACCTTTTTCCAGGCATCCTTTAACGGCATTCATGGTCAAAAATTCAAGGCGGCCTCCTGTGACCTCTTCCGATCAACCTTTATCGGCAGCAAGCTAACAGAGGGGATATTTGAGGATTGCAATCTAAAAAGGGTCAACTTTGTCAGGGCCGAATTGGATCAGGTCGAATTCCAGTGGTCAAATGAAATTGAGGCTTTCTTCCATGAAAGTCAGCTACGGTCGGATTCACAATTTTTATTCGACCGCTTGTAACAGGAAATACAATGTTTATACACACCCACATTTGCCTGCAAAGCTTTCGCAACTCATATTTAATTGCCTCCAAAAAAACCAGAGAAGCTATTATTATCGACCCCGCTGGAATAGATGTACGGCTGATAGAAACGATTGAAAGTAATAACTACCTGCTAAAGGCGGCCATGCTCACCACTCCCAGAACGCTCCATGAAAGACCGATAAAAACCTTAAGACGAATCTATCCTGTACAGTTGTTTTGTGTTAACCATCAGATAGAAGACAATGATCTTAAGAATATGGAAATCAATCCGATTCTGCCGGATCAGGAATTTGAATTGCTCTCTGCCCAAATAAAACCAATTGCCATGTCATCTCACGGCATACAGACTGTCGTTTATCAGATTGGAGAATGCTTGTTTACAGGCGATGTTTTGGGTGCCGGCAATATTGGTGAGCCTATCAGCAGTTTTGCAATGGCTTTGCTAAAGATTGAAATACAGGAAAAACTAATGACGCTGCCAAGCCATACCCTGATTTTTCCAGCTAACGGTCCGCCATCAACGATTGAAGCTGAGCTTCGTACCAACCCGTATCTGCAGGAAGCACATGATCCCTTCCAGCCAAGCCAATAATCTGCGCCTTTTGGAAACACTCAATCCACGAATCATCTGGTGGTGCACAGAAAAAATCAGGCTTTGATTTTCCAGGAATCAAAATACGCAGGGCGGCGGCATGCAGCATTAAGCGGGAATCCGCCAGATCTCCTTCCCTGCTGCTTCGCTTTCTGGCATACACCGGATCACCAAGGATTGGACAGCCTATATGCTTAAGATGCACCCGTAATTGGTGAGTTCTTCCGGTCTCCGGATAAAGGGCGAGAAAAGCGTATTTTCCACCGGCGCCCAGCAAACCAAACCTGGTTGCGGCTTCCTTTCCGGCTGAAGCGGATTTGGTAACGGCATAGCGCTTCCGATTGGACGGATCCCTGGCGATTCTGGCCTCGATCCTTCCGTTAAGACTTTCTGGAACGCCCATACTTACGGCCAGATACATCTTGCCTACCAGACGCTGCGCAAACTGATCAGCCAAAAAGGCATGGGCTTTGGGATTTTTGGCAACAATCAGTATTCCGGAGGTGTCTTTGTCCAAACGATGAACAATACCTGGGCGCAAGTTATCACTTTCGGCAAAATTTTCAGCAAGGTCATTGACGTGACCCAGAACACCATGTAGCAGTGTGCCGGTCCAATTCCCACAGGCGGGGTGAACCACCATGCCATACGGCTTGTTTACAAGCAGAACATTTTCATCTTCATATATGATTTCAGCTGCCAGGTGCTCCGGCTGAATATCCATAGTTTCAGGTGCACTCAGTTCACCAAGCACTTGATCACCGCAAATGACGCCAGCCGACAGCTTGGAAGGCTTCCCGTTAACCATAAGCTTTCTAAGCCTTTGTTTTATCTGCGAACGCGTGCCCAGCTCCGGCATTGCAGCTGCAAGCAACTGGTCTACTCTTTGAATTTCCTGATTAGTAGCCAATAATTCGAAAGGAATAACATCTGAGTCATTGCTGTCCGGCATCATTTCCTCGTTTTTTGTCGCGGCTACGTTCGAAAAGGCCTAAAACATAATCAGCCGTGGCCACAATGGCAGCCGCACTAACCCCAATACGCAGAACCTTTTTCCGATCATCATCTGAAAGCTCAATTCCATCCGCCGGTGCAAAAAACAATGGCGCATAGGCATAGGCTGGTTCGCCTGCTTCGAAGCTTTTTACCCCGAAACGCCATACCTCATAAACTATATTCGCAACCAAAAGGGTGACTGGCAAAGAGCCGAAGCCTATAACGCTTGCCCTTCTAATATCCAGCGCCCAGCCTGGAAATTCTTCGGGCTGATATGGTTCGGGATTTACTATTGAGTCCTCGGCCAGCACCATTGAAACGGAAAAAATCGCGCTCATAATAATGA
>CAZDYA010000152.1:0-4488 GCA_964509515.1 uncultured Spirochaeta sp. | reverse complement strand
GTACTACATAGGCCCCTAGTGGTTCAAGATAGTTGTGTTCCTGCAGTCCGGTTCGGTATACCCCTTGAACAAGCTGATGAGCCCGTTTGATAGCAGAGGATGTGCGTCCCTGCTGTATGGTTTTTTCAAAAACAACGGACCGGGTTTCAGGATCCTCGCGGTCAAAAACCGGCGGCAGTTCTTCCAACGTAACCTGCGTTTGATCTGCCAGATCTTGCAGCAGCAAGGGATCGGGACCGACTATCATGCCTAGAGGTTCGCCAAGGTACTGAACCTCATTTTCGGCAAACACGGGGACAGGGCAGCCGTGGATATTAACCGTGTTGCGCTCGCCCAAATCCTCGGCGGTGATGATTCGGTATTCGGGCGGCAGCTGTGGTGATCTGATGTTGATAATTCTGGCTCTGGACTTATGGGCACGAATGGTTATGCCGCTTTGCATTTCGGGATGAGAGAGGTTAGAGATGCACTTTGGCGAAAAATATGTGCCTGTCAACTCCAATTTTCATTCTCCATCATTGTTACAGTATAACTACACATGATGATTCTGTCCTGTGCCAATAACGGCTTCGATTATCCGGCTGACTTCTTTGTCACTTAGATCGGGATAAATTGGCAGGCTGATACAGCGTTCGAACCAGTTTAGTGCGGCCGGCAGATCCTGCGGCTGATAGTGATCCATTTCCCGGTAGTAGCTCATGGTATGCAAGGGTATGTAGTGTACCGAGACACCGATCCCCTTTGCCTGCAAGGCAGCTATAAAATCATCGCGGCCAATTTTCAGTTTTTCGGGGTTTATTCTGATCTGAAACAGGTGATAGGAGTTGCTCGGAGCGTGGGGTGGCAGATCAAGAAAATCGCAAGCCCCAAAGCCCTGCCGGTACTGCTTGGCAATAGCCACTCGCCTGGCATGCATGGCGTGAGCCTTTTTCAGCTGCTCGCGGCCTATGGCGGCCAAAACGTCCGGCAGGTTGTATTTGTAGCCGGCGGCGGTGACATCGTATTGCCAGGATGCGCTGGTCGAAGTAAAGCGCTGCCACACATCCCTGTCTATGCCGTGCATTCTAAGCAAGCGCAGCTGGCGTGCAATCTTTTCGTCAGCGGTGACGATCATTCCGCCTTCACCGCATGTAATGGTCTTGTTGGCATAAAAAGAATAAACCCCGGTTGTCCCATGGGTGCCGGCATATCCGCTGTCGTCGTGTGCAGGAAAACTGTGGGCGGCATCTTCGATAACAGCACAGCCGTATTGGTCGGCCAGGGCCATTATTTCTTTCATGGGGCAGCTTAGCCCGCCAAAATGAACCGGCAGGATGGCCTTGGCGCTGCATTTTTTCAGGATGGCAGCGATGCTCTTTGGACAGATGTTGCCGGTATCGGGGTTAATATCCGCGAAAACCGGCTTGGCTCCGGCAGCGATGATGGTCTCGGTTGTGGCAACAAATGTTAGAGGGGTGGTGACCACAAAATCTCCGGCCTTAATCCCGGCTGCCAGTAGTGATAGATGCAAGCCGGCAGTGGCCGAGCTTACGGCAATCGCATGGTCGGCGCCGGTCATGCTGCGGAATTCTTCTTCGAACCTGGCGCATTCAGCGCCGGTTGTTAGCCAGCCGGAGCGCAGAACGCGCAGAACGGCCTCTTCTTCTTCTGTACCAAGCGATGGTCTTGAGTATGGAATGTCAGGTTCAGTACCTTGGTTCATCGGGGAAATCCTCCAGGCTTGGTGCATAGCCCTGCAAGAGTCGCCGCAGCTTTTGCCGGTCACGGTATATGTCCGGATTGGAGGCGGAGAAAAAACATATCGGGCGCAGGTCGTTTATCAGTTTGTCCAGTCGCTGATGGTCTACCGGGGGCCTCTGGATAGCCTTGATGCCGGGAAAGTCGGTGGGAACCGGGACTTCATCGGTGTCCCAAAGCGATTCTTCCAGTTTTTCGCCCGGCCTTAGTCCTATTGTCTGTATGGAAATGTCCTTGTCTGGTTCATAGCCGTAGAAACGAATCAGCTGTTCGGCGACATCGCGGATACGGACCTGTTCGCCCATATCTAGCAGGTAAACATTGGATCCCTGCCCAACACCACCGGCCTTCAGTATCAGTGACACAGCTTCCGGTATGGTCATGAAAAAGCGGGTGGCATCCGGGTGGGTAAGGGTGACCGGTCCTCCGCTTTCAATTTGCCGACGGAAAAGGGGTAGGATGCTGCCTCTTGATCCCAGCACATTGCCAAAGCGCACTGCCAGGTGCTTGCCGGAAGAATCGCTCAGTATCAGGTGCTCGGCGATATGCTTGCTAATTCCATAGACGCTGGACGGAGCAACTACTTTATCGGTGGAGACCAGAATGATGCGGCAGTCGGGATAATCCCTGGCAGAGTTAATCAGGTTCATGGTGCCGAATACGTTGTTGCGGATCACGGCAACCGGGTTGTGTTCCATTAGCGGAACATGCTTGTAGGCGGCACAGTGAAAAATCACGTCGGCCTTAAGGCGCTGCATGATAAAATCAACGTATTGCGCATCCTGAAGTTCCCCTATCACCGGGACAATCGTGGCCTTTTCGCCAACCCCTTCTTTCTGCAACATCCGAAGCTCATGGTCGATTTCGTAGATGCTGTTCTCGCCATGGCCTAGCAGGTAGAGGCGCTCGCATCCGCCGTTAAGCAGCTGTCTGGCCACTTCGCTGCCGATACTGCCGCCTGCACCGGTAATCAGAACCCGTTTACCCCGCAGGTAGGCCAGTGATTCCTTCAAATTTATATGAACAGGAGTGCGGCTTAAGATGTCCAGGGGGTCAATCTCTCTTGTCTGAATAAGATGGGCATCGCCTTCCAGTATTTGAGATATCCCGGGCAGGATGCGAATACGGGCAAAACCGGTTTTTTCCAGCAGACCGTACAGGCGCTTCAGTCTCTCGCGGGAGGCGCTGGGCATGGCGATCAAGGCCTCATCGGGCGGGCTGCTGTCAAGCAGGGGCAGTAAATCCTCGATCGGGCCGAGGACCGGGATGCCATCGATCCTGGTTCCAACCTTCTGCGGATCATCATCCAGAAAGGCGACAACCTCGCCAAATACGGCTTTGCGCATTATTTCATTGGCGATTGAAATGCCGGCGATCCCGGCCCCGAGGATGTATATTCTGGCGGTCTTGGCGGTATTCATGCTGTTTTTCCTGCTTTGGCTTCTGCTGCGGCGACTATTTCGATGCCCAGGTCGAATGTGAAGGGTTTTTCACTCATTATCATGCGAACCTTAACCCTTTCGCGCCGGCGGTCAATCCTTTGAATTATTCCTTCCATGCCCTTTAGCGGTCCATCAATGATGGTAATTGGCTGATTTGGGGTCAGGCTTACCCTCGAGCGGGGTAGCACCGTCCCGTAGTCCAGCATTTTGCGAAGGGCAGCCTCTTCGTCCGAGACCAGCGCCTGGATGTTATTATTTGAATGCAAAAAATGAATTGCGCTGTGTATGGGTTTGATCAGTTCTCTAAGCAGCTGTGGATTACAGGAAGTTTCAATAAAAATATAGCCTGGATATAGCGGGGCCTTTTCCAGCTTGCGCTTGCCCTGCCGTCGGATAACAAGCTCCCGCTCCAGGGAATGTGCCTTGAGGTCATCGATGTATGAGCCATTCATTGTATCCGCTCCTCTTCTGGCAGCGGTTGCCAGCAGTTTTTGTGCTGTCTGGTGTTCGTAGCCCGTGTGCACATGCAGTATATAAATCATTGGAGTATCGCTTTTTTACAATAGCATTTTACTGCCGAGTCATCAACATAATGAATGTCCGTCAAAATATGCTATTGTCCCCGCTGAAATCTGCCGAACCTGAATATGAGGGAGTTTTTATGGTCTATCTGGCAAAAAAATATGCGGTCATTTTGTTTTTGCTTGCTGGTGTGGCATATGCAGTACCAGCCCAGCAGGTGGTTGTTTCAATTGATCATCAGGATATTGCGGTTGCGGGATTTGTCGAGGCGGCAGTTCTGGATGTTCTATTTGATGGCGGCATGATCGTGTGGTCAGACGTCCCTCAGGGTTTTTTGTCAGGCAACAAGGTTTCTGATCAGCGGGTGCCTGTCAGCATGGAATATCAGGATGTCCAGCGCGCCAGACAGGCCGGAGCGGATTTTCTGGTTCAGATAAGAATGCCGGCCGCCGGCAGCGAGTTCGAGGCTGAAACCAGGTATTCGCTTATAAGTGTAGCCGAGCCGCAAATATTGTTTTCTGACAAGATTGACGGAAAAACATTGCTTCGCGCAAGCGATACGCGGGATGAGGCGGCAGCCAGGTTGGGAATGGCAATCGGCCAGGCTGTATATAGTGTCATCACTGGGGATGACAAGGCCAGAAGCGCAGGGCGAGGAGAATGAGGATGAAGCGTGTAATTGCAATAGGACTGGTAATACTCATGACAGCTGCCATCTCGAGTGCAGACGGTTTTCTTGAGGGTAGCGCCATAGTTGGAAATGCAGGCGACTTCCCGGCACAGGGTG
>CAZDYA010000151.1:3817-4558 GCA_964509515.1 uncultured Spirochaeta sp. | reverse complement strand
ACCTATACGGCCTATGCCCATATGAAACGTTTTGCCAAAGGCATTCGCCCTGGTCGGGGTCACACTGGCGGCGATATTCGTCCGCTTGGCAAAACCCTCAACCAGCTGCTTGGCATGCTGTAGAAAATCATCTACCTTCATCCCGTTCAAGCCCCGGCACAGCATCCCCAAATAGCCCCGCAAAACCTGGGCATCAGAATATGCCAAAAATTCAACACAACCATCTTCATGATTTGCCTTGATATACACCGTCGACTGGCAACCATGCACCTTGTATTCATCGCAGACATATTCCTGCGGATATTCACCCAGTTCGCTACTGTAACCGATGATCTCTTTCAGCATCTCAAAAGAATCCAGCGCCTGCAGGCTTACCAAATCCTCTTCCAGTTCAGCAAAAAACTGCTGAACACTGGCCACATCGTGGCAGGCATCGCTCCCCATAATCAATCCTTCCCCATAATCAATCCTTGCATCCCTTGGAAATAGCCGCAATTATTTCGCCAAGCACCTCATCGGCCCGCTCCGTCTCCACCTGACAGGTGCCAGCGTTCTCGTGACCGCCGCCGCCGTACTCCAGCATCAGCTCGCCAATGTTAACCGAACAATAGTCATTGAATATCGACTTACCCACCGTACAAACCGTATTCTGCTTCTTAAAGCCCCACATAACCTGAATCGAAATCCCGCACTCCGGAAACAGCGCATACTTCACAAAGCGATTACCCGCGTAAATCACAT
>CAZDYA010000151.1:0-3807 GCA_964509515.1 uncultured Spirochaeta sp. | reverse complement strand
TGCTGCTGGCTACATTCCTTGATCTGCTGTTGAAATTTCTCGCGATGCTCCAGATACAAATCCACCCGTTCTTTAACATCCTGGGTCTCCAGAATATCCTCGATCGTATGATTACGGCAAAAATCTATCAGCTCCATCATCAGCTGGTAATTACTGATCCGGAAATTGCGGAAACGCCCCAGGCCGGTGCGCGCATCCATAATAAAATTCAAAAGCTCCCAGCCCTTCGGGTTCAGCACCTCTTCCAGGGTAAAATCCGCCGAATCACCCTTGTCCACCGCCTCCATCAAATCCTCGCCGATTCCCGTAAAACGCTCGGCACCGCCATAATAATCGTAAACCACCCGCGCCGCCGATTTAGCCTTCGGATCGATGATATGGTTATCCATCTTGCCGACCCTGACCGTCTCGCTGTAATGGTGATCAAAGGCCAGATAGACACCCTCGACATAGGGCAAATTGGTAGTAATATCATGCCCGTCAATCGCAATCAGGCCATCCTGCATATCCTTGGGATGCACAAAGGTAATATCATCAATCAAATCCAGTTCCTTCAGCAGCATACCGCACACCAGACCGTCAAAATCACTGCGAGTAACCAGTCTGTATTTCATTGCATCATTTTCCATGAATCCCTCCAGCAACAGCCTACCCCATTGCAACGCACAACGCAAGAATTCAAGCCAAAAAACCTTCACTTGCGGTTTTACCCCCCATGTAGTATCAATTAAATACCATGCGAACAGATTCCGCCGCCCAAACCGTCGCCGTTGCCGACATCGGCGGCACCAACACCACCATCGCCCTCATGCAAAGCAGCCCAAGCGCCGCCAGCTCAAAATCAGCTGCCGCAATCCCCGCCATCCGCATACTTGATAAAAGAACGTTCCCCTCCGGGGAACTTGGGCCCATCAATCGGGTGCTGGCAAAGGCGGTGCAGGACCTGCATAGCCAAAACAGTTCGCCAGCGCCAAGCATCCTCTGCGTGGGCGCTGCCGGCCCGGTAAAAGACGGCCGCTGCCGGCTTACCAACCTGCAATGGCAGCTGGATGCCGCCGAAATCAAACAGGCCACCGGTCTGCCGGTCCGCCTGATCAATGATTTTTCGGCCGTTTGTCTGGGCATCCCCCAGCTATTGCAGCACCGACCCGACGACATGCTTTTTCTTACGTCAGCCCGGCCCCAAATCCCCCTGACCGCCGGCAGCACCCTGCTGGCCATTGGCGCAGGAACCGGCCTGGGGGCAGGTCTCTTGCAGTTCGACCCCCAAAACGGCGGTCAAGTCCTTTCCGGCGAGGCTGGCCACAGCAGCCTGCCAGTCTTTGACCAGCCAGGCTACGAGCTTTTTTGCCACCTGCAGGCCAGCCTGGGCGCTGACGGCGGCAGCATGGGCGGCGGCAGCATGGGCGGCGGCAGCGCGGGCGGCGGCAGCGCGGGCGGCGGGCGGCATCCAAGCGCCGAAAACGCCATCAGCGGCCGCGGCATTTCCCGCATCTACCGCTGGCTGGCAGAAAAAGCCGGACAGACGGAGCTTGGGCAGGCGGCGGCTAGTGCTAGCCAGCAAACCGACCCCATCCCGGCAAACGTTCCGCAAGATGAATTGCCAGCGCTGGTCAGTCAGGCCGCCGCCAAAGGTGATCCGCTGGCCCGGCAGGCCATGCAGCTGTTTGTCAGGCTGTACGCGGTTTTTGCCTCCAACATGGCTGTCAGCTTTCTGCCTGACAGCGGGCTATACATCGCCGGCGGCATTGCCGGCAAAAATGTTAACTTTTTCACGGAAAACTCATATTTCATGAATAACTTTCTGCCCAATGAACACGCCGGTATTCAAGCGCTGCTAAAATCCATGCCGGTAGCCATAGTTCAAAACTACGACGTATCGCTGTACGGCGCAGCCGTTGCAGCCCTGGAGATGACCAATGCAAAAACTGTCTGAACAACTCAAAACAAACATGACCGAAATGGGAATCGATATCGATATGACCCTCGCGCTCTTGCAGCGCATCCAGGCTGGCGAGTTTGACAATCTTGCTCCCCTGCAGATGGATTCCATGCCCCAAATTGACGGCCGCCAGATAGTTGATACCAGTAAAGATTTAAGCCTGTGCATTCCCTGGAAGACCCTGGAATACAGCTGCCAGGAACTGGGGCTGGATATTGATACCAGCAGCCTAAGCGGCGCCCAAAGCGATCCCCATGATCCCCAACTGGCGCAGCTGGACAGCCAGGCCCTGAAAGAAATCGGATTGGCGCTAAGCCAGATCACTGCCTATGGCGTGCTTAACGGCGGCTCGGCCACCAGCTACTGCGACACCAAAAAGAACCGCGGCTTTGCGCCAGTGCTTTTCGACAGCGTTGCGGATGAATTTCAGACCATTGCCCAGCAGGCTACCGGCCGGCCCAAGGGGCTAACCCCGGCATGGATCAACCCCGACGGCAGCCCGGGCGCCAGCTTTCTGGAACTCAAGATGCGCAGCCTTTTGATCAAGCTGTTGCGCAACCAGCAGCGCCCGGGGGCGCAGCCGCCCCGGTTCGCACCCTTCTTCCAGATGAGCAGCGTGCACACCCACGACGAGCTGCAATCAGCCTATGATGATTTTCGCCAGTCGCCTTTGCTGGCCGAGCTTATCCAGACCACCGGTGTCGACATCACCAGGGTTATGGATGCCACCCAGCCGCTGCTGGCGGCGTACACCCACTCGCGCGAGGGCAAACCCAAGCAGGTCTTTGCCAATGCCTATGGCAGGCCGGATACGCCGGTGGCGGTGCCAGGCGGCCACGGCCAGAACTTTCAGGTCCTGGCCGATGTCTACCGCAAGCTATACGAACAGGGCGCGCGCTTTGTCTATCTGGGTAACGTGGACAATATCGGTTTTACCGTCGAGCCGGAGAGCCTGGCGTGGTTTGCGTTGTCGGATAGGCCGGCGGCGTTTGAATTTTCGTTTAAGACGCCGGTCGATGTCAAAGGCGGCATTTTAATCCGCGATACCCAGGGCCAACTGACCTGCGGCGATATCGGCCCGGCGGTCAGCCCCGAGCAGGTAGCGCAGGCCGAAGCTGGCGGCACCCCGGTGCTCTTTAACGCGGCCACCGGACTTTTCAGGCTGGACTACCTCATCAAAAACCTGGACAGAATCATCCAGCAACTGCCGGTACGCATCACCGATCAGGACAAAGACCCCGGGACCTACAGCCAGGCCGAGCAGGTAACCTGGGAAGTCATCGGCATGATAGAAAAACCCGTAATCTTTGCTGTCAACAAATACCGCCGTTTTCTGGCGGCCAAGCTGCTAATGGAAAACCTGCTGACCAGCGGCCGCATCGGCCGCGACAGCTTCGAGGATGCCGGCCAGCTCGCCCTAAAAAGCGAAAGCTCCCGCCTGCATCAAGGCCTGAATGAAATTTTAACCAATGAATACGGCATGCAGCTAGTTGATGGCCAATGGGTGCCGCTTAGCTGTCAACAGTTGCTAGCAGAATAGCCTTGCGCTAGGCTAACTGTAATCCTTAAAAAGTAGCGAGGGCTGTATCCCCTGGTTATTCTGATACTTGCCGCTGCTATACTCTTCATACTCGCCCTCTATTGTATGGTAGAAAATCTGGGCGATCTGTACCCCGGCATAGATGCGAATCGGCTGTACACAAAAGATTTCCAGGGTCCAGTATCCGCAAAAACCAACATCGCCAAAGCCGGCGGTAACATGCACAAACAGACCCAGCCGTCCTATGGATGAGCGGCCTTCAAGCATGGGAACCAGATTATGCGTACGGGTATACTCTACTGTGCGGCCCAGGTAAAGCTTATTC
>CAZDYA010000150.1:0-4590 GCA_964509515.1 uncultured Spirochaeta sp. | reverse complement strand
GTCGTCAAGGGCTACCCCATGGTCCTGCGCTACAACACCCAACCCGAAGAACGGTACGGTATTCCATACGATACTCCCTTGTTTTACTGGATGGATGAACGAACCCGCGACCTGCAGGTTATCCGCCACTTTTCCGAGGAATGGGATTTCTCGCCCGATGAAATACGCCTCGCACTGGAAAACGCCAAGAAAGCCCAACGCGCCTTCCGCGACGCCCTGCACAATGCCGGCACGGAACTGCTTAAACAGCTGCAGCGGGACGGCGGCTTTGCCGTGGTGATTGCTGGCCGCCCTTATCACAGCGACCCGCTGGTCAACCACCATGTCTCACGCTTTTTCACCCGGCAGGGCATTTCTGTCATGACACTTGATTCCCTGCCAAACCTTGACCAGGAATCATTACAGCATGTCAGAATGGAAACCACCATTAATTTTCATGTGCGACTACTGGCCGGCGCCAGCTTTGTTGCCAGACATCCCAATCTTGAACTGGTAAATTTGGTGAGTTTTGGCTGTGGCCATGACGCCGTATTGACCGACGAGGTAGCCCGCATCATGCAAAACCGTGGCGGTAAAGAGCCGCTGGTTCTCAAGCTCGATGAAAGCGACATAACCGGGCCGCTATCCATCAGAATAAAAAGCTTCGTTGAAACGCTTAACATCCGCCGCGCGCAGGCAAACAACAATCAGCAATCATCCGGCAAGAAAAACCGAAAACTACCCTTTCCCGATCCCTTCCCGGTTAAATTCACAAAAAAAGACCGCAAAACCAGGACCATCCTGGTACCAAACATTACCGAATCATTTGCCCATATTGCATCATCAGCCATCCGCAAAGAGGGCTTTCGGGTTGAGCCGCTACCCTTTGGAGGGCCCAAAACCGCCCAGCTGGGCAAGAAATTCGTTCACAACGATATGTGCTATCCTGCCCAAATTAACATCGGCGAGTTTCTGGCGGCTATGGAAAACGGCCGCTGGGATGCCGAAAACGTCGCCCTGGGACTAGCCAAAGACCATTGCGACTGCCGGCTGGCGCAGTATGCAACGGTGGCCCGCCGGGCCCTGGATGCCGCCGGCTACTCCCAGGTTCCGATCATCACCACCGGCGAAGACACCAAAGACATGCATCCTGATTTTTCTCTTAGTCCGCTTTTTCAATACCGCATGCTGTGGGGGCTGGCCGGCCTGGACATTCTGGAAGCCCTGCGCCGCAAAATCAGGCCTTACGAAAAGGTCAAAGGCAATACCGACGAGGTTTTTTATACCTGGGTTCACCGCCTGGCCGCCGCCATGGACGTCAGCCTGCGTAAATACCGCAAGGAGTTCGTAAAGGCCCTGGAAGCTTTCAATCAGATTCCGGCCGATCGCAGCGAACAGCGCCCCAAGGTTTTTGTAATCGGCGAATTCTTGCTCAACTTTCACCCGGAATCCAACAACAATATTGAGCGCTATCTGGAAGACCATGGCATGGAAGTCATCATGCCTAACGTGCTATATGTCTTCCACCGGGAATACCTGCGTGAGGAATCAGAGACCAAGGAGTTCGGGGTGCGCTACGGGTTTCTAAAGACCCTGGTTTCCAGAGTCAGCGAGCGCGTGTTCAGGCAGGTCATTCGCAAGACCCAGCAGGCGGCCAAGATCTGTCCGATCTACCATGCACCAGGTGACTTTCGGCAGCTGTCAGACAAGGCCTCGCACATCATCCACAAAACCTTCACATCTGGTGAAGGCTGGATGATAGCTGCCGAAATCCTGGAGTATGCCGAGCAAGGTGTTGATTCTTTTCTAATCCTGCAACCCTTCGGCTGTCTGCCTAACCATGTTACCGGCCGCGGGCTAGTCAAAAGGATCAAGCAGGAAATGCCGCATATTCAAATTCTGGCGCTAGATTACGACCCTGATACCAGCCTGGCCAATATCGAAAACCGGCTGCAAATGCTGATTTTAACCGCGCGCGAACGGCACGCGGCAAAAAACGCTTTAGCAACCGACGAAGCTAACAGAGCAATCAACGAACCTACTGCAGCACCTCAAACATCAATTTAGGCGCTAATCTCAAGGTTCTGCCAGGCTCAATCTGCACCTGCACTTCCTGCGACATCAGCCCTCCGACTTCCAGCTGCAGACGGTAAATGCCTGGCTCAAGCTGAAGTGCTTCCTGGGCGCGGCGGCTGTTCACCGGACGGCGCTGACCATCGATGTAAAAAAAGGCATTGGCGAGCCTGTCTGGAAATTCAATCACAAGGGTTCCCGGTGGAACACGATTTGATGTCTCGGAGTCCCTGCCGGTTGGACGGCCAGGCACGTTCCCGGATGGACGCCCCGGAATAACCGCAGGCGGAGCTTCCGGTTCAGCCTCCGGCACCGGTGTAATCACAGGCGCACCGCCTGAAGTCCTGTTACCCGGCCGCTTGCCCTCAGCCTGCAGCTGAAAACTTACCGTCAAGGTTCTATCCAGCAGAACCACGCGGCTTTCGCTGACATAACCATCGGCCTCGACGGTAATTGTGTATCGTCCGGCTGGCAGGGTAAAACGGTTTCCCCGTTGACGTCGACCATCAATCAGGATAGTTGCATTCCCCGGATTGCGGTCTACTGTAAGAGTGTGCTGCTGAACACTGTCCTGAACCCCGGTTCGGCCCGTGCGCTGAGCAACGGCCGGCAGGGCAGTAAACATGATTAGCACCAGCGCCAGCAACACAGGTATAACTCTTTTTATCCGACTATCTTTTATGCTCTTCATAATCTTCCTCCTAATTTCACTGAATTACTGCGCGCTGCGGAAGGTATCAAGGCCGTAGTTACCGGCACTCATCACCTTGGCCATTTTATTCAAGCCATCCATGTACAAATCTATCGTGACCATGTGCAGGGTGGTTTCCAGTGTCTCTATCGGTCCATACCAGGTACCAAAATGCTCATTGCCCAGCATGACGAACATGGTGACATTGGCTGATGGCTTGCCTTCCGCCAGAGCGCCAGTTAGCCCGCCTTCAGCCAAACCTGTATCGCCTGGATCAAAATTGGCTGGGGTACCATAACTATATGCGTTGGCAAACACCCTGATCTGCTCGCGGGAGGCATCCAGTTCAGTTGTCGGATAATCATTCAGATTGCTGACAATCGACATCATCTCTACTCGCGGAACATTATAACCATCCATCAGCTCAACATCGCGCTCCAGGGTAATCACATAGCCGTCGGCCACTGACTCGGGATCAGAATCGGTTTTCCCGTAATATACCTGTCCTCGTGCTGATGCCCCGCCCAGGGTAATATCGCTCACCTCATTCGCCGGACCATAGGTAGCCACCAGATCAATATCGTAGTAGGCATTATCCCAGGCCATGGCAATGGTCAGGGTTGTCGGATCAGCCTCTGGAAAAGCCAGCATATCTACCCGGTCATCCTCCAGCCCGGAATAATACTCCTGCGGAATAAATGTCCAGCCGCTCTTGGAACCTGTAAGACGGTATCTACCGGGAACCAGCCGGGCAACTATCGAATATGTCCCGTTACCGGAAACAGTGGCAGTCACCGTGCTGTTATCATCAAGGTTGGTCAGGGTAATCTCGGCCCCGCTTAAAGAAGTACTGGCGGCAGCAGACGTGGTTATATCCAGTGCGTAGCCCTGCACTCCATACAAGCGGTCGGTAACCTCAACATCGCAGCCGGCAACAAGTACCATCAATACAGCCACAATGGCCAGTGCCAGAATTTTGAACTTCATTCATCTCTCCTTCTGCTATAATTTGTATCACACCGTTGCCTGAATAACCAGTAAACAACCGGATGGTTGCATAATCTCACCTACAAAAGTAATACTAATCTGCCGATACTGCCAATGGTGGTGTATAGATGAAAATTAGAGGAAAAATTGTCTTTGTAATACTTCCGGTACTGATAGTCTCGATTCTATTAGTGGGCATAAGCAGTTACCTGTTGGCATCCAGCGGCATCAACCGCCTGGCCAGGGATTTTCTTGGCTTCAAGGTGACCGAGCTGCAAAAATATGCCATCAGTCAGTACCAGCTGCTGGTTGAAAACAATCTGCAGGACAGCCCCGAATATCTGCAGGCTACCCGCGGCAGTATCGAGGTCTATGCCGCATCGATCATCCGCAGCAATTCCGAGTTGATTATCGCTGTTGACAGCGATGGCAACCTGCAGCTGGCCACCAGTGATACCACCCTTAAAACCGGCGAAAAAGCCGCCCTGGCGCGACTGCACGAAAGCCGGGAATCAGTTTTGATTGAACCCAAAATCGCCGGCATCACCCGGGTTGCCAAGGGCTTTTACTTTCAGCCCTTCGACTGGTATGTAATCGTCTCCGAACAACGGGATGTATTCTTTCAGGATATCAACCGCATTGCCCAGCGCACCATGCTGATGCTGGGCATCGCCATCATTGCTGCGGTTATCCTGATTCTGTTCTTTGCCGGGCGCCTGACCAGGCCGCTAAAAACCGTCATCGACACCATGAAAAACATCATCACCAGCAACGACCTGGCTCAACAGGTTCCGGTCGAGTACGCCGATGAAACCGGTGAGCTGGCGCACACCTTTAATATAATGATTGGTGAGTTGGAC
>CAZDYA010000149.1:0-4636 GCA_964509515.1 uncultured Spirochaeta sp. | reverse complement strand
GTATACACCCCCTGCACCGATATCTTTCTTGTTAGAAGGGTGCTGGCCTCTTGCTGCGGACTGGAAGAAAAATCAATTATTGTTGAGGGTTGCTTCCCCGACGACCATCTTGACGGCAAGCTGTGGTATCCAGCCATCATAGCCGCACAGGCAGCTGCCGCCGCCATCCGGATACAAAAACCGGTGCGCGTTCTGTTTTCGCATCTGGAAGACAATAATTTCACTCCCAAGCGCAGCCCGGCAACAATCCGCATCGACAGCGCACTGGATGACAAAGGCAAGGTAACCGCTATAGAAGCTTCGGTAGATATCGACATGGGCAGCTATCCGGTGGGAGCGGAACAAATTCTGGATCGCATGATGCTTCAGGTTTGCGGCCGCTATAAAATACCGGCAGTCAAGGTGCAAGGACGGGTACTTAGCACTAACGTACCGCCGCTTGGGTTCTTTGACGGTTGGGGTGAATCTGCCTGCAATTTTGCGGTGGAAACCCATTACAACCGCATCGCCGAAGTCAACCTGGAAGATCCATCGGCCTTCAGATTGCGCACCCTGACGCCCAACGGCAAACGCCTGGGAAGCGGCGGCATCGCCGCCCACACTGATCGCATTGAGGGCGTACTGAAAGAGGTCGTCCGCATGAGCAATTTCTCGCGCAAGCAGGCCGCCTATGAGTTGCAAAAAAAACGCCGCAATCACGACAGCATGCGCTCCAGTTCCCTACGCGGCATAGGCATCGCCAAGGCGGTCCTGCCGCCCATGTTTACCGGCAAACTGGAACAGCGCCAAGCCTCTTATGCCGGCATCAGACTGGAAAAAGACGGCAGCGCCACCATCCTTTCATCAATCCATCCGGGCAGCGCCGCCAGTGAACTGGCCTGGAAAAAAATTGCGGCCGATACGCTGGGTTTGTCCGTTTCTTCTGTCAGAATCAGCGAACCAAGAACAGACAGCTGCCCTGACACCGGTCCAGGGACATTAAGCCGCGGGATAACAATCGCCAGCAAGATTATTGAATCATGCGCCCTGGCTGCCAGCAAACAACGTTCCAGCGAAGGCCTGCCGATAGAAGTAACAAGGCCATTTCGGCTACCCAAGGGCTACAGCAAAGACGCATTGGACTCTGCTATCGATCCCTACCCGCTGGCATCCGCCGCGGCGGCAGTAATCGAAGTCGAGATCGAATACCACACATTAAGCATATCGGTCAGGGGAATCTGGATTGCAGTCGATGGCGGACGGATACTTCAACCAGCCGCGGCCATCCAGAGAATAGAACACGGCATTTTTGCATCGCTTGGTTTCATGCGGCAAGAAGTGCTTGAACTGCACCAAGGCCAATTAGCCCCCAGCTACAGCATGGGCTATCGCATCCCCCGTTTTGGTCAATATCCCGACCCCGCAATTTCACTGGTCGACCCTGATCAAAAGGGACCAGCCCTTGGAATCGGGGAGCTGCCCGGAATGTGCATTCCTGCCGCCGGCATTCAAGCTGTCAGCCAGGCCACCGGCCTTTATTTCGACCAGGTACCAATTACACCGGAAATCCTGTATTCGTACGCACAATCCTTGAAGAATATCGCTGAGACAGCAGAACCCACAAATGAAAATATGGAGGAAGCTGAGCAATGATCTTGTCATTTATTTTGAACGGTCAGCCTGTACAGGTTGAGGCCTTCCCCCACCAGGATCTAATGAACACCCTGCGAGACAAATGCAACATTACATCTGTCAGACGCGGATCCAGCCATCAAAACAGCGGTCTTTCCATGATCCTGATGGACGGATTACCTGTTCCTTCGGTGCTTGTCCCTTCTTTTAGGGCGGAGGGCAGCGATATTGTAACCTATGAGGGCATCGTTCATACCGAAGAATGTGCGGCCATCACAAGAACATTCAGTAGCGCGCAGGTAATCATTAATCCCTTGGCATACCCAACCCTGATACTGCTGGTTTATTGGGCGATATCAGAAAACCAGAATATTGACGAAAGCGAAATCCGTGAGCTATTGGGTGAAATCGCCTGTCGGGGCGGAATAACCAGCCGGATCATCAGCGCCGTTCAGCGGGCACAGACACGCTACCGCCGGCAGAGCACTGCCTTTGGGGCCATCCATGGATAAGATTCTGCACCCACCTTCCAGGCCCACCAGTCTGAGTGAAGTGCTTCAGCTGCTTAACCGCTATCCTGACAGCATTATTTTAGCTGGAGGTACCCACAGTTTCAGTCTGCAGCCGCAAATGCGAAGCACGCAATTTCCACATCCACTGGTTATCAGCCTTGACCGCGTCGAAGAATTACACCGGGTGAGCCGCACCGAAAGATACCTTGAGTTCGGCGCCGTAGTACCACTGCAGCGAATCACCCAGTTAAGCACCCACATATTACCCAAGCCCCTGCGCAGCTGCCTTAAAAGCATCGGCACTCCCAGCCTTAGAAGGCTGGCCACCATAGGCGGAAACCTTATGGTCCCTGAAAGCTCCATTGGCCTTGGCATTGTCACCAGCCTGTTGGAAGGCACCGCCGAAATTCGCCGCGCCGGCGGGGTTCGCCGGATACCTGTAGCCCGTCTGATCAGCGAAGAGCGAACACTGCAGGCCGGTGAACTATTAACCCGTATCAGAATCCCGAACAAGTTCCCCAGCCACGCCGTCTATTCATCTTTTGGATCACCATATGACCGCAGCAGCCACCCCCTTGGCGTCTGCGGACTGGCCTATATCGAAAAATCATCAATAGAGGGATTCCACTTTGTTACCGCTACCATACCAGGGAACATTGCCCGTAACCGCGAGCTCGAAGCCGACATCATCGGACAGCGAATTCCTGTTCCGCAAAAAGACCTGCAAGCACTGACCGAGCGCTGGAAGGAAACCCTTGTCGATCAGAACTTTTCGGCAATCCAGATAGAAAGGAATGCACGAATTTTTCTACACTTTCTTTCCACCTTTGCTAGCTAATTCTTTTTCCATTTCCGCGGGTTGCCATACCAGGGCTTTCCTCATATAGTCAAAAAACACATGTCAAACTTTGTCCATTTGCACACCCACTCCGACTTCAGTCTTCTGCATGCTACTCCGACCGTATATTCACTGGCAGCAGAAGCCAAGAGGCAAGGCATGACGGCTTTGGCGCTTACCGATCTTGGTAATCTTTTTGGCGCCATTCACTTTAGCAATGCCTGCAAAAAGTCCGGCATCAAGCCGATAATCGGCACCGAAGTATACCTGGCCCCCAATGGCCGCCTGGTAAAAGAATCCCGCGAAGACGGCCTGAAGCTATCGCGCCTAATTTTGCTGGCGCGCAACCTTACCGGCTACAAGAATCTGCTCAAAATTTCCACCATCGGCTACACCGAGGGCTTTTACTATAATCCCCGCGTCGACCGGGAAACCCTGCAAGAATACAGCGATGGTCTGATTTGTCTCTCGGGCCCTCTGGCGGGTGAAATCCCCAGCCTAATATTGAAAAACCGAATGGATGAGGCCCGCAGCACGCTACAATGGTACAACTCAGTATTTGGCAAGGATAATGTTTTCCTGTGCCTTCAGGACCATGGCATACCGGATGAAAAAATCGTCAACCAAACCCTGCGCGAACTGGCCGCCGAATCCGGCACCCAGCTGGTGATCACCAATGACATATATTACGTTAATCAGGGTGATGCCGTAGCGCATGACACCCTGATTTGCGTCGGCAATCAGCGCAAACGCAACGACGCAGGACGCTACCGTTTTTATGGTGATCAATACTACTTCAAATCAGAGGATGAAATTCGACAACTATTCCCCCAGGATGAGGTGGCGATGGCCAATACCCTCCAGATTGCCGAGATGTGCAATCTGGAGATACCCCAGCCTGGCCCCTTGCTGCCGGATTATGATATCCCCGAAGGTTTTGCTAGCCCGGATGAATACCTTCGCCATTTAACCCACGAGGGATTAAAAAACCGCTACCCGACTGTCACCGATGAAATCCGCCAGCGGGCCGATTATGAACTGGATACCATTATCGGCATGGGTTTTACCGGCTACTTTCTGATCGTCTGGGACTTTATCCGCTATGCCCATGACAATAACATCCCCGTCGGGCCGGGCCGCGGCTCGGGGGCTGGCAGCATTACCGCCTATGCCCTGGCAATTACCGATATTGACCCCCTAAAATACAGCCTGCTTTTTGAGCGCTTCCTTAACCCCGACCGCGTATCCATGCCCGACTTTGACATCGACTTTTGCTTCGAAAGGCGGCAGGAGGTTATCAACTACGTTACCGAAAAGTACGGAACCGACCGCGTTGGCCAGATCATTACCTTCGGTACACTAAAAGCCAAGGCCGTTATCCGTGATGTCGCGCGGGTTCTAGATCTGCCATATGCCGAAGCCGATATGATAGCCAAGCTGGTTCCCAACGACCTCAAGATGACACTCCCCCTGGCGCTGGAAATGGAACCCAAGCTGCAAAAGCTGCGCGAACGGGGAGGAATCCACAAGGACTTGATCGACATCAGTATTCAACTGGAGGGGTTGCACCGCCACGCCTCGACTCACGCTGCCGGCGTTGTCATCGGCAAAGATAAGCTAACTGAATACGTACCGCTCTACCGTGACCCCAAAACCGGCGCCATTTCGACCCAGT
>CAZDYA010000148.1:0-4651 GCA_964509515.1 uncultured Spirochaeta sp. | reverse complement strand
ATATGGCTGAGAGCCCCTGCCGCAAAGGCCAGCACATAATCCGGAACACCACCCTGCCCGTCGGAGGTACCACCCTGCCCGTCGGCAAAATAATGACTGACCAGCCCCTTAACAGATGCGAAACTGTCTTCCATCCCCTTCCCATGCAGACGATCACTCATTTTCCTTAAATGAGCATATGAATCATCTCGCTGATAGAATCCGCAATCATGGCAGACCGAGCCAAGTATGAACCAGCTTGGATATTGCTGAATTGCATGAGTAATTGTCCGCGGATATTCACCAACGTTCAATTTCGACGCATCCCCGAGCAAACGGGCCGTTTCTTGCGCGATAATCCAATGGCCTAATTCTTTCGGCATACCAAACTCCTACTTGCCGTACTCCTCTGCCGCGCGAATACCCTCTTTTATATCAACCTTTAATAGCAGAAAAAATCCCAGCCCGAAAAGCAGCAACAAGGACAGGATTCCAATCCGATTGCTATGGGTAATCAACGTAGAAAAACCGACCAGCAGCGGGCCAATGATGGCGGCAAACTTGCCAAACATATTGAAGAAACCAAAAAATTCACCTTCTTTTCCCGGCGGCACAAGACGGGAAAACATACTGCGGCTCAAGGCCTGAATACCGCCCTGAAAAAGCCCAACAGCCACCGCCAGCAAATAGAAATGCAGCTCAACCTGCATTAACGCTCCTAGGCTCGTAAGTACAAAATAGGCTACGATTGCCGTGAGCAACGCTGGCTTCAAACCAACCTTGCTTGCAAAACCCGCATAAATCAGCGTCGCTGGAAAGGCGACAAACTGGGTGATAAGCAAGGCAGTGATTAGCGAGGAAGCCGAAAAATCCAGCGATGCCCCAAAGTCCACTGCCATCCTGATCACGGTATCAACCCCATCAATATAAAACCAGTAGGCAAGCAAAAAGAGCGCAGTATATTTCAACTTGCGGATATGCTTAAAAGTAGTCCACAACTCTTTGAAACTCTGCAAAATCACATTTACTGCTGGCTTACCGGAGGCAACATCATCCCCAACATCCGATCCCGTACCCTGACGTGCTTTTTCCGCAACGTTAATCAGCAAAGGAATGGTAAACAGGGCCCACCATATCCCTACCGTCAAAAAGGAAAATCGAATGGCAACAACATCACTGGAAAAACCAAAAATATCCGGAAAGAGGTACATAATTACGTTAACGGCAAAAAGCAAGCCGCCGCCTATGTATCCAAGAGAAAAGCCAAGAGATGATACAAAATCCACCGTTTTTTTATTACTCGCGCTAGGAAGCAGGGCATCATAAAAAATATTTCCACCAGAAAACCCCAACACCCCCAATGTGTAAACCGCCATGGCCAGCACCCATTGCCCTTGAGCCACAAACCAGAATGCCACCGAAGAAGCCGACCCAATAAAGGCGAAAACCAGCAGAAAGCGTTTTTTCACACTCGCCTTATCGGCAATGGTTCCCAGGATCGGCGCAATCGCTGCCACAATGAGCGACGCAAGCGAATTGGAAACCCCAAGCCAAAATGTTGATACTCCGGCATCCGCGCCGGCCGACCAATAGGCCTTGAAAAAAACCGGGAAAAACCCCGCCATTATCGTGGTGGTAAAAGCCGAATTCGCCCAGTCATACATTGCCCAACTCAAGGACACCCGGTTCAATCTTGTCATTGGTTTATCTCCTAAACCAGGAAGGCTATTGACTCATTGTTAAATTTGAGTGAATCCTAACCAAAACTGAACTGCTCATAATGCAAGCGCGAACGCCTTACCCCTGATTTTTTGAGCAAGGGGAAAACAGCTTTCTGCATCCCCGCAGGACCGCAGAAAAAAACCTCTGACTCCGCCAGGGAAAATCCTTCCTCCCCCAGAACCGAATCCAGCTTTTCCTGATCCAGAAAGCCCTTTAGCTCTCCATCCTGTGGCTTGTTCTCCACAATGGTAACCAGGCGAAAATTGGGCAGCTCCTCGGCCCTTTTCTGAAAGAAATCCCGATGCACCAACTCGGCCGAATCGCGAACCGCCCAAAAGAGCACCACGGGTCTGGGGTCTTCTGCGCTCCATGATTTCAGCATGGACAAAAACGGGGTAATACCGATTCCGCCGGCTATGCAAACCAAAGGCCTGGGGTTTTTATCAGCCGATGCGGGGTAAAACTTGCCATAAGGTCCATCCACCAAGGCCCTGTCCCCGGGCTTGAGCTGGGCCATGGACGCACTGAAATTTCCCAGATGCTTGGCCGTAACCATCAAAGCCTCATCCTGAGTGCCAGAAGAAAGGGTGTAAGGATGCTCCCCCCATTGGGCGTCGCTTCCGGGAAAACGAACAAAAACAAACTGCCCTGATTTTGCACGAAAGCCCCGAGGTTTTTTCAACAGCACCTCAGTGTGACCGGGCGCCGGATTCGTTACATCCAAAACCTGAGAAGGGTTACGCCGAAGCCTGATAGGCCTTACGATAATATGGGAGACCCAAAGAACCGTAGTAACAACAGCCAAACCGGCCATGATTACTACTCGCAGCCAATCCTCCTGGGTAGAAGATGCAAGAATAACGTGAAAAGCCATCAGCTGTATTCCCAAAACAGTAAAGTTATGCAAGGCTTTCAGAATACTGTAATCCAATCCCCATTTTTTGGTCACCAAATCCCTGAATCGCGCCAGAATTTTAATTCTGTGAGGGAAACCCGGAACCATGACAATCAGGGTGACAATTATCACTACCTGCATTATATCCAAGCCCAACTCACCCATTAATATTTGCGCGCTGGAATCACCATAGATTTCCTTAAAATGACCATGCAAAACCCCAAGACCAAAGGCCACCAACGCTAAAATTCCATGGAATTTCATCACTTTATCATGGGCAAAAATTCGATCTATCCACCTAATCCGTGCCGATATCAACAAAACAATCTGAAAGTAAACGTAACTGGGGATCCCGAAAATGATCCCCAGGGTAAATGGATGCAAAAAACTTTCCAGGTCGTATACATTGCCCTGCAGATAGAGAACCAAGGGCAAAACCGGCGAAAGAACTGCCAACCAAAAAAGGAAAATTTTCAGCGGTTTCATTGCATTTTCGCCAGTATCTGTTCGGTCAGCTCGTCAGCCAGCTGCTCTATGTCATCTGCTTTCCGATAGCTGGCCGAGGTAACAGAATCAACTTGAACCTGAGGGGTCCAGGTCGTAGTCTGGGTAGTGTGCACGATAACGTTTTCGGGGTCATTTCCATTGCTCTCTAGCCACTCGATGATCCAGGGGCGAACCTTGGCGGTTGCTCCCGAATTGGTAATATATATCACATCAAAATCGGCAGCCTCTATTTCTTCAAGCCCATCATCCTTGTGATCAACAACCAGGATAAAGACTTGCCCATCGTCCAGGCGCTCTATCAAAGCCTCCATCAGGCGCTCCTTGAAGCGTGTCCCCTCATAGGCCAGAACAATCTTCTTTTCAGCGTCCTCAGGCCCATAGCTTTCCTCAAAGGCCGCCAGGGAACCAAAGGCCACAAATAACAGTACAAGAACGCTTAATACTCTTTTCACCATTTCTCACTCCTCTGCCAATAATGGCTGGGTCAAATGTAAGTAATATAGCGCCCGGGGGCAAAGCTTTTTTTGAAAAATCAACCCTCGAAATACTCAAAGGCATCGATGATATCAAGGTACACCCCGTCAAAACCGGCACTAATGATGCGATCAAGATAGGCGCTGGGATCACCGTATATCAAAGCCTGCCAGCCATCATCCCAATAACGCACCTTGTAGTTCCCCGGCCAATCGGGGTTTTCTGCCGCGAGCCAGGAAGGATGAGCAGCGGTCCACTGCGCTTGCCAGTAGTAGCGATAATCTTCGGCCTCACCAATGCTCAGGTAAGCAATAAGCAGGCGGGCGCCGCCATTAGCCTTGCTCTTTAGGGCGGCAATCTCTGCCGCAGAAAGCGCAGTACCACCCTCATCAAACAGATCAATAATCAGCAGATCAAAATTAGTCGCACCCACCGCCGCAAGAAAAGCCGCCCGGTCGGCAAACTGACTAGGATCAAGCAGATACAGGAAGTTCCTGGCCTGCGAAAGATTTTGCACATCACCGACATGCACATCGCGCGGTGTTACCGGATAAGCCGGAATAGCAGAAAGCTCCCGCTCGGCAGCAAAGGAGATATAACCGGCATCCTCGGCCGCCTGGTAGGAATCATCAACCTTGCTTTGCGTGGTGCAGTAGTCGGTAACCAGCACCTCGACACCTGCCATTTCTGCCCGATTCAAAAAGCCTTCCATATATACGCGCTCAATGGCGGGCGTCTGCTCATCGTCATTAATGTAACCGTAGCGCAGATCCTCTCGACCTACCCCATCAATGGCGGCCGCATACTGAGCAGCCAACTCACCATCAGACTCCCCGTCCATGGTAAGCAGCTCATTCCCATTCTGAGGAATGATGATGAAATCGCTATCATACCCACGAGAATAATTGGCAATCCCGACAACAAAGCTTCGCATCTCGGCCCGATAGTCAAGCGGGTCGCCATCGCCCGGAGGATCGTTGATCCCGGTTTCACAGCTAACAATCAAAACCAATGCGAAAGCCATCAATATCCAAACACCAGCTTTTTTCATGCGATCCCCCATCTGTATAATAT
>CAZDYA010000147.1:0-4657 GCA_964509515.1 uncultured Spirochaeta sp. | reverse complement strand
AGGTATATGTTTCCGGGCTTTCAGCTGGAGGCGCCATGACCTACGTAATGATGGCCACCTATCCGGACGTTTTTGCTGGCGGCGCACCCATGGCAGGACCTCCCTACCGCTGCGCTACATCTTCCATGGGAGGCATGTCTTGCATGAACGGTACCGTAACAAAAAGCGCCAGCGAATGGGGCAACCTGGTACGCAATGCCTATTCGGGCTATTCAGGGCCTTATCCCTTGGTTAGCATTTGGCAAGGTAGTGCCGACGGCATGGTCAACAAGCAAAACCTGACCGAAGGCATGAAGCAATGGACCAACGTCCACGGCACAAACCAAACTGCCAATGTGAGCGAGACATTCAGAACGGCAGACCACAAGGTATATAACAATTCAGCCAGTCAGGCAGTAACCGAAACCTACCTGATCAGCGGAATGGACCACGGAATTACAGTTGACCCCGGTAACAACACAGACCAGGGCGGTTCAACCGGGTCTTACTCTTTTGACAAGAATATCTATTCATCATATTACGCAGCATTATTTTGGGGCTTGATTGATGGTAACGACGGTGACGATGGTGATGATGGTGACGATCCGCCGCCGCCTCCACCACCCGCATGCGAACAGTGGACAGCAAAAAATAGTACACACCTGACAAATGGCCGGGCATGGGCCAGTTGGGGCTTCTATTATGCCACCGGTTCCAATCAATACCTGGGCTATGGTTCATGGTCCAGCACCACAGTTCACCTGATTGACGGCACCTATTACAAGGGTAGTTGTCCATAGTGCCTTACACGCCCTGTTTTTCTTGCGCCGGCCCAAAGTCTTTGGGCCGGCGCTTCTTTTTTTATAGGAAAAGATTTGATCAGATTGCCCAAGGGGCGCTGCCATGTTAGTTTGAGCAATGTTTGGAATCAACAATCAAAACCGAATAGAAAAGACCATGCAGAAATGGCAATCGATCCGCCTCAAAGGCAAGCGTAACTTTATTTTGATACGCGGCGTAATTGGCTGGGGCGGCATGACCGCTGCTCTTTGGCTGATCTTTAGTCAAATCAGCGGCAGTCCATTGCCGATCTCTATTATTGTCGCTGGAATTATTTTTTTACCAGCCGCAGGTGGAATTTGGGGATGGATGGTCTGGAACAGCTCCGAAAGGCAGTTCAAGCATTATCAGGAAAAACAAAAAGAATAAAAAAAATCCCCTCCAACAATAACATTGTCGGAAGGGGACTGTGAAACGAGAACCCTGACAGGGCGAAGAGTGATGCATGAATCATCTCTTACTTATGGTTGAATTATACCATGTTGGTAAAAATTGTCAAGCAAATTCGATATTTTTTTCTTCGGGGTGGGTTAAAAAATAATTAATCAGGGCATCCTGAACCTGGGCTGGTTCTGTCATCTGGGCGATCGCTGTATTAAGCCTGTGACCCCAAACCAGCTGACTGGTATAGTACTCAAAAAAGCGGTGTAGCCGGCTGCGCCAAAACTCTTGCGGCTGGTATTCCTGCAACAGGCGGATAAACTCCAAGCCGACCGCCTGGCGGTCAATGCTTTCCGGCGCCAAACCCCTGGCCTGCGCAAATATCCAGGGCTGCGAAACCGCCGCGCGGCCGACCATCACACCGGCCCATCCACCATCCCCGCCCTTGGTACCCTCGGCCGTCCGGGCCAAAAGCCCGGCAGCATCGCCAACATCGCCGTTGCCGTAAACCGGCACCGGCAACTCTTTTTGCAGAAACGCTACCGCCGACCATTGTGCCCGGCGCTTAAGTTTTTGCTTGGCTCCGCGAGGATGCAAGGTAATCTGCTCAATACCGGCATCGCAAAGCCCCATACAGAAGTCCCGCAAAGAGGCAAGCGCGGCCTCATATTCCTTACCAAATCCCAGCCGCAGTTTTACACTCAAACGACGCGTCACAACCGAGCGAACGGCCTTAACCATGGCCGCCGCCGCCACCGCATCACGCATCCAGCTGATACCGCATCCCTGGCGAGCAATATGCGGGGCAGCACAGCCCATGTTGATATCTATCCCCAGGCATTCTTTAGCATTAAGCCTTTCGGCCGCCTCGACAATCGAGGCGGTATCAGGACCCATTAGCTGGTAAACCACCTGCGAAGGATCAGGGCCTGCGTCGGTATAATAGGCCTCCAGATGGCCCCCACCCAGCATGCCCCTGGCACTGATCATTTCCGAATAGTACTCGTCGCAGCCGCCAAAGGACTGAATCAGCATCCGCAACGGGCGATGGCTCAAGCTTGCCATTGGTGCCAGCGCGTAAATCATAAGCAGCTAGACCTGGGGCAAAAGCCGATTAAGCACCTGTTTCAGAGACTCAAGCCTTTCAAGATAGAGGGCCTTTTCGTGGGCCAGGAGCTTGCCGGCAATGCCGCGATAATACTCGACCCCGCTATGCAGATTACGCCCAACCTCTTCGAAATACTTTTCACCCTTCTCTAAAGCACCCAGGGCCACGTCGGAAAGCTCTCGTCCAACATGCTCAATGTATAACTCAAGTTCGCGAATAAACATGTGCGCCCTGTCGTTTTTGACTATCAACTGAACGCGCCCATAAATATGCTGAACCATTTCCTTTAGGCTTACAATGCGATTAAAGTTTACAATATTGGGTCCGGGCGTAATTGCGGCCGTCCCCTTGGGCTCAATTCCCAACACCTTGGTGACAGTGGCCCCAAGATCAACACAAAGACAAGCCTTGGCCAAAATCGACTTGCGCAAACGTTCGCGCAGATCAGTGGATATGTCACGGGCATCAAGCTGAGCCAACTTTTTCTTTTGATAATTCATGGCCGCCGGGCAAATCGGTTCCTGGCTAAACTCCGTGTCAAAGGCCAGGAATTTTTTGGCACAAGCCACGCCTGGTCGTCCATTGGCAATTCGCTGCTCACGCGCCCGCTCGCTGCCACTCCCCCGCAGATTCCAAAACGGCACACCCAGCGGTGACGCCTCGCTCAAAAACACATCATCGCCATCGGCCTGACAAAGCATCTCCATATGCTCAGGATCAAGATTTACCGCCTCGGGCACCAACATAAATGGCGTTCCCCAGCCGACCTTTTCAACCTTAAAATAATCCTTTAACAAACGATGCTCATCGGCAGTCCCAACCCCGCCCTGAACGGTTATGGCAATTTTCACTGTAGCAATTGCCCGGCCAAGTTTTTCACAGCTGGCGGCATAGACCTCATACAATTTTTCGTGGAGCTCGTCACGGCGCTGCATAAATTCATCCAGGATTGGCCCAATCAAACTGCCTTTGGCAGCAAAGGCATGCCCACCGCAGTTCAAGCCCGACTCCACCCGGTATTCACTTACCCAAATACCCTTGCGTGCCAACTGCATGCCCTGCAGCCAGGCCGAACGATAGTCACTAACCTTTAGACAAATCTTCTTCTTGATTTGTCCATTGGCATCAGCATGAAAATCCGGATAATCAGCAATTGCTGCGAAAAGCCTGGGATTCATGCCCGCCGAAAAAATAATCGTGGAAGAAACCGTGCTGTCGGCATAGCCACGCAAAGCAGTGGTGGCGTCGGAATACCAGGCGTCAACCGGCGCTCCGTTTTCCCACCGCTGCCTGTCAAGCTTGGTCATTATATTAACATCGATACTGCCAGGCTCCAAACTGTCCCGTAGCATGGCCTCCTGCTCGTCCCGCTCGCTGCCGGCCGGCATTTCCAGCATCCGAAAATACTGCTGACGCAATTCACAATCAGGCAGCATCTCAAAACAGCGGTCAAGCTCGCTATCCAGGCCAAATGCCTGCTGTCGCATTTCTTCCATCTGAATGGAAATCAGGCTATCCAGCATATCCAGATAAGCCCTGATCCGGCGGGCGCGCGAATCTTCATCGCTGCCGGTTATCTCGGTATATTCCAAGCCATGCTCGCGGCAGTGATGCTCGCGAACCTGCTCAATAATAGTATCGTCGACTAGAGAAATCACCGAAGAAATCCCGAAACGGGCGACCTTTAGCGGTGTATCCACAGTATAGCCTGTGCCTAACACCGGAATCTGAAAAGTATGCGCGTCGCGAGTGGTAATAGTTGGTGCGTTCATTCTAACTCCTTGCTGGCGCAAGTCTATCAGACATGTTGATTGCACGCTACCGGGTAAAGGCATTAATTCGGCCAGCGACCGAATTATTTTAAAAGACTGTTTACTTCGTTAAAATCAACTGTCTTGACTGCAGGATATACCAAATGCGCCCGTCCCAGGCGCTCAGCCGGGCCTATTCCAACCGCCAGCATCCCGGCCGTCAAGGCCGCGTCCACACCAGCCGACGCATCTTCAAAGACCACGCAATCCTTTGGGCTTAATCCCAAAAGTTCAGCGGCATGCAGAAAAATATCGGGGGCTGGCTTGGCCTTATGCACGGAATTACCATCGGCAATGGCATCAAACAGGGTCCGAATGCCCAAAAGCTCAATCACCCTGATAGCGTTCCTGCTGGATGAACCAATAGCCGTCTTCCCACCCGCCGCGCGCACTTTTTTCAGCAGGTCGCTGACACCAGGCAGTACATCCTGCGGACCCATCTTTCCCATCAAAAGAAGATACTGCTGATTTTTCCAGTCCATCATCTCGGCAAAACTATCTTCGCTGACCACTTTATCCCTTAATATCTGCTTAAGTG
>CAZDYA010000146.1:0-4698 GCA_964509515.1 uncultured Spirochaeta sp. | reverse complement strand
CCTTTTTGCTGATTGGAAAAGGCGAAGAGAATACCGGTGGCCGGCAAAAAAAGGCTATTTTGGCTGATTCCATGGAAGCCCTGATTGCCTCATTATATCTTGATAGTGGTATGTCGGCGGTGCGAAGTTTAATCCTGAGGTTTTTGCAGCCAGAGATCGACAAGGTTTTGCAAGACCGTCACCGCAAGGATTACAAGACACTGCTGCAGGAAGCCGTCCAGAAGGAATTAAAAACCTACCCCCGTTATACCATTGTTGATAGAAGCGGTCCCGATCATGATCGCACTTTTTCCGTGCAGGTGACTGTTTCTGAGCGTGTTTTTGGCCCGTATAAGGGAAAGAGCAAGAAAGAGGCCGAGCGAAAAGCGGCTGAGGCGGCTTTCAAGGAATTGTTTAGCGAAGCTTGATTACCATGCTTATATACTATACAAATGTATAGTATATGGAACGCTTTGATCTATTGGGTATGCTCTCCTATTTTTCTCTACAGTGTGGGGTTCATTCTCCAGAAGCGCTCGTTGCCCTTGCGGCAAGAATGGGGGCCTCTTCGGTGGGGATATGGGATAAGGGCAATATTTACGGCCTGATCAGGGGCTTGGTGGCTGCCAGGGATCAGGGGATAAAGGCGCTCTGCGGTGTCCGTTTCGACCTGGAAGATGGCCGCGGCCTTCTGGCTGTTTGCCTTGACCGCCAGGGTTATGTTCTTTTGTGTAATCTGCTAAGCCGGGATGTCCCTGATATTCTGGCCGAATTCGTCTCGGGGGGCTGGCGTGGTCTGGCGCTGATTGCGCTTGACCGCAAGAGCTTGGCCAGACTGTATGCTGCCAGGCTTGAGGTTTCATCTTCAGACTTAAATGATCAGCTTTTATATGCCGGGCTGGCCTTTGGAACGCCTTACCACGGGATGCGGCAGGATGCCAACAGGCTTGGGGTCCCCTGTGTTGCCTGCCTGAATGGCGGCATTTGGATAAATCAGGACGATGCTCCCCTGGTTGAGCTTTTACAGGCCTTTTCGCGGCGTGTGACCCTGACGGCTGACAGGCAAGGCTTTGTACTGCCTGGGTATGGGCAGATACCTGATCGTGTACAATATAAAAATGCCTGGCAGGCCTGCCCGCAGGCCATTGAAGAGGCGCAGGCACTAGTCGCAAGGTGCCAGGATTTAGACCTGCTGCCATCCTCGCCGGTGTTGCCTGATTTTAACCGCATGGGCCAAAGGCAGGCTTTTGATTATCTGCTGCAATTATGCGTGCAGGGTGCAGAGCGCCGAAAAATCGACCTGCCTGATATAAATGCCTTGCATCAGGCAGCGCTCGGCAATGGAAATTTTGAGGGCACGAATATTTACGCCGCACGCCTGGTTAAAGAGCTGCGCCTGATAATCAGTAAGGGCTATGTTGCCTATTTTCTTATAGTCCATGATATCGTAAAGCAATGTCCCAGAACCTGCGGGCGGGGTAGTGCGGCTTCCAGTCTTGTTTCATATCTGTTGGCTATTACCCATGTTGATCCGCTTGAGCATGATTTGCTGTTTGATCGGTTTTTACACGAGGAAAGGCAGGATCCCCCCGATATAGATGTTGATTTCCCCTGGGATGAGCGCCGCCGGGTTTTGGATTATGTCTTTGAGCGTTACAAGGGCCGGGTTGGTATGGTCGCTGATCATGTTACCTATGCATGGCGATCTTCGATTCGGGAAACGGCCAGGGCCTTCGGCTGCGGCGAAATGCAAATTGGTGAGTGGATAGCGGCCTGTGAACAGGGCGCTGCAGAAAAGGTTCCGCCATACATTATGGGCTTGGCCGCTCGTCTTGAAGGGCTTCCCAGATATATCGGCACGCATCCGGGTGGGGTGGTAATTACGCCCGGACCCATCAATTGGTACACCACTGTCCAGGCATCGGCCGCCGGTTTGCCTTTGATTGCCTGGGAGAAGGATGCGACCGAAATGGCCGGTCTGGTCAAGATCGATCTTTTGGGTAACCGGTCCCTGGCCGTCCTGCGAGATTCAATCAGTTTGATTGAGCGTCACCACGGTCAACAAATCGTATGGGAAGATTTCAATCCCATAAATGATGGCCAGGTTCGCGAGATGATAGAGGCTGGGGATACGCTGGGGGTTTTTTATATTGAGTCACCGGCAACCAGACAGCTCTTGCAAAAAATGGGGAACGGTAGTTTCCGGCATGTGGTGGCGGCCAGTTCCCTTATCAGGCCGGCGGCCAACCGGTGGATTAACGAGTACGTCGACCGCTTGCATGGTAAAAGCTGGCGTCTGGCCGCGCCTGCCGATGAGGTGCTTAAGGAAACACTGGGGATTATGGCTTATCAGGAGGACGTGATGCGGATTGCCGTTCATTGTGCCGGTTTTAGCCCTCGTCAGGCAGACGAGTTGCGTCGCATTCTGGGCAAAAAGGCCGCCGGCCTGCGTCTGGAAGACGCCCGCGAGCGCTTTACAAGCGGCTGTGTTCTTAATGGGATGTCCACGGCAGATGCTGCTGATTTATGGGAGATGGTGCATTCTTTTGCCGGCTATTCTTTTTGCAAGGCCCATAGCGCTTCTTATGCCATGGTCAGCTACCGGCTGGCCTGGGTAAAGCGCTATTATCCGCATGTTTTCTTTACGGCGGTAATCAATAACGGGGGCGGCTTTTACGCAGCCCAAACCTATTTGAATGCGGCTCGCTGTCGGGGAATTGGTGTTAAAAAGCCGGATGTCAACCAAAGCGGGATGGGCTGCACTGTCCATGGCAAGGCTATTCTGCTTGGTCTGGGGCAGCTGCAGCACGTGCCTGGAGCTTTTATTGAGCGTTTGCTGATTGAGCGTCGAGAGAGAGGGGGATTCTCTTCGTTTGCTGATTTTATAAGCCGCTTGTCGCCGTCCCTGGTTGAATTGCGTCAGTTTATTCGTAGCGGGGCCTGTGATTGTATAGCTTGCGGTCTTACCCGGCCGCAGCTTTTCTGGCAGTATGCCAGAACCCTTGTGGAAAAGAATCAGGCCCGACTCTTTGATGATTCTCCGCCGCCCTTGCCGGTAGGGGATTATGCTCCTGAACAAAAAATGCGTGATGAATATGAGAGTTTGGGGCTTCATATTGATCGGCATCCTGTAATTGTCCAGCGCCTCCATCTTTTGAGACTTTTGGGCAGTCAATCACGCCTGATAAATTCTACCAAAATTGCGGCCTGTGTTGATCGACGGATTGTGATTGCCGGTATTCTGGTGGCATACAAGAAGGTCCGTACCAGGAATCGCCTTGATATGCAGTTTCTTACCTTTGAAGATGAGTTCGGCTTGTTCGAGGCCGTAATGTTTCCGGATGTCTACCGGCATTGGATTGGGCGGCTTCATTGGGGCGTCGCCTACGGGGTTAAGGCGATGGTTCTGGAAGACCGGTCTGCCATCAGCTTGCAGATAAATTCAATGATTGACTTATCCTTGCAAGAAAACTAATAAAATACCCGCTTTTGTCGATAACTGAAGTACAGATGAAAGTAGCAGTGGTATTTTGTAAACAGGAAAGCGACTTTGTTAAGGAATTGCTGGGCAAGATGGCCGAAAAAAAAGTTCCAGCAGTGGGTTACCATATTGGCAAGAACTGGGAGCAGCTGGATGGCGAGGAATTAACCTATCATCTGCAGCAGATAAGCCATTTTGTCATCCTTGCTAACCATGATTTGCAAAAAACGAGGTGGTTGGCTTATGTAATCGGTTGTGCTGTTGGCAAAAGTGCTCCTGTCTACCTGCATGCCGAGGGCTTAACCGCTCAGGAAATTCGTGCCAATGTCCCCAAGTACGTAACCAATCATACTGTTTTTACAGATTTTCCGGAGATGCTTGAAGAGCTTGAGCAGGAATTAAACATCGATACCCTGATGCAGCAAATTGAATTTTCACGTGATGAGTTGACATCCATGGGATTTGCGTTGACTGAAGAGGCCATGGTAAGCGCTGTGCTGCAGGGTAACCTTGAAGCGGTGCGACATTTTATCCAGATTGGATTCAGTGCGGATACCATAGATAATGCCGGTGTTCCGGTGCTTAATCTGGCCGCCCGCGGCAAGATGCATCAGATCATGCAATTATTGCTGGATAATGGTGCTGATATAAATAAAACCGGTGAAGACCGAAAAACATCGGCACTTATGGAGTCGGCAGTGCTAGGTGATAGCACAGGTGTTTCCATGTTGATTCAATATGGGCCGGAGCCTGATTTGCAAAGTGCTAGCGGGCAAACAGCATTGATGATGGCGGTTGGTGAGGGAAATATCAAGATCGCAATGCAGCTACTGGATTATGGCGCCAAATCTGATCCGGTTGATGCCTTGGGCATGTCGGCCTATAAATATGCCAAGCTATTTAATCATACGGTCTTGATAGAAAAGATGGAAAGCCTGATGGACGAGCAGCCCGAAAATCTGGAATAGGCAGGTCGGCAGGGAATTAGCTGTCGCCCAAGGTCTCAAGTTCCGACATTTCTTTTTGCAAAGCCAGTGAGCGTTCAGCCAAGGTAAACAATTCTTTGGCCGGGTCGAATCTGGGATCAATATCAAGTGCCTGTTTGGACAGGGAGGCACTCATCTCGAGCTCGCCATCAGCGAAGGCAATAAGGGCATCAAGATAAAGGTTTTCAACCCTCTTTTGGCGCTCCCCTCTGCCATGATCACCAAAATTAAATGATGCATTCACGCTGAAGC
>CAZDYA010000145.1:0-4715 GCA_964509515.1 uncultured Spirochaeta sp. | reverse complement strand
CAACACAGCCTGATCATCACCTTCAACAATAAAGCGGGTCATGGCCAGCGGACGGGCAGAAATTGCCTCTACCGTCCGGAATGCCATCTGAGCGACCTCTTCGGCCATATCTTCCTCACGGATAACATCGCGGAATATAGACTCACCCTCGGGAATGGTATCCTGGGCAAAGCGCGAGTAAAGACGGATATCCACTTCCAGGTAGCCACCAATGGTCCGCACGCTGCCGCCAATCAGAATGTCCGCCTTGTCCGGAAAGGCCTTGACTGGTTCATAAGCCGGAAACAGTGATTGCCCGCTCAGCTCTATCAACTCTGTCTGCCTTTCGGTCAACACATTAATATATGATAGCGGGACTTCTTCCCAGGTCTGAAGTTTTTCGCGTAGCAGGTTAATTTCCTGCTGAAGATCATCAGCCTGGTTTTTCCGTGCCTTGTCATCCAGGTCATAGGCAAACAGCAGCTCATCCAATTTACGATTCGCATCATTGATGCTGTTGATAACGCTCTGCCGCCGTTCTTTCAGCAAGCGCCGCTGAATCCCCTGTTGCTCAATCACCGTCAGGCTGCGAACCGGTAGCTCAGCCGGCATTATCTGCCGCAGTCTCTCTGAAACCGCTGCCGCGGTCCGCTGTTCGACAGGGCTGTCACCGGAAGACAGCCTGGCAAAACCCAAGCGAACCGTCCCGGTTGTATCCTCGGGCACCACCATTTCAAGCCGCTCAATACCTGCCAAGACCCTTGCGCGTTGGCCCGCTGAACGAAACTCGGCAGAAAAATCAAAGGCAAAAAGCAGGGTTTGCGGCAGCAAAAAATTGTAAAGGATAAAAATCCCCAGCAGAGATCCAATAAATATGCGTTTATCATTTTTCAGCATACTGAACTACCCCGACTCATTGCGCACCTGATGCTGCACGCGGCATATCCCGCAAGGCTAACCTCATGGCCTCGGCGATACGCTCATCTGAAAATGGCTTGGGAACAAAATCCAGCGCTCCCTGCCGTACGGCCCGATAGATCATCTCGCTGTCCTTGACCGAACTGCACATGACCACCCGGGCATCGGCATCATACTTTCGTATAACAGTTAAGGCACTTATGCCATCCATCTCGGGCATCATGATATCCATAAAAACGACATCGGGTTTGAGCTCAACATACCTGTAAATTGCCTGTCGGCCATTCTCTGCAAAACCAAGCACCTCGCCGCCGGCTCTCTCGACCGCCTCCGCCACTGCCTGTCTAAACATTGCAAGATCGTCCACTACCAGTACTTTTGGATGTTCGCTCACTACTGGTCTCCCGATTTCCCTGCCCTCCGGCTAGGAACGCAAAAATGCTTCGATAAATTCGTCAATTTCACCATCCATTACCGCCTGAACATTGCCTGTTTCGGTGTTGGTTCGATGATCCTTGACCATTGTATAAGGCTGAAAAACATAGGACCTGATCTGGTTGCCCCATGAAATTTCACGCTTTTCTCCGGCTGCGGCAGCCTTCTCCTTTTCCTGCTCCTCGCGCCTTAATTCATATAGCTTGGACTTGAGCACCTTCATCGCGGTATCGCGGTTCTTGTGCTGACTGCGTTCGTTCTGACACTGCACAACCAGGCCAGTTTCAAGATGAGTCATTCTGACAGCCGAGTCGGTCTTGTTAACATGCTGGCCTCCAGCCCCACTGGCACGATAGGTATCAACCCTGATATCCTCCGGCCTGATATCAATCTCGATATCGTCGTCCACCACCGGCGAAACGAACACCGACGCAAAACTGGTATGACGACGTCCGCTTGAATCGAATGGTGAAATTCGCACCAGGCGGTGAACACCATTCTCGGCTTTCAGATAACCAAAGGCATATGGGCCATGTGTCTCAATCGTAACAGATTTGATTCCGCCCTCTGCTTCAAGCATATCCAGAACATTGATCGAAAAACCTCGCTGTTCCATCCAGCGATAGTACATTCGATACAGCATACTTACCCAGTCACAAGCCTCGGTTCCACCGGCCCCAGCGTGAATGGTTACAATGGCTCCGGCATTATCATGCTCTCCGCCCAACAATTCAAGAATGCGCAAACGCTCGTATTCAGCAGATAAAGCGCTTAGCAAGGACCTGATTTCGGGCTCCTGCGACTCATCCTGCTCTTCTTTGGCCAGTTCCTGCAGCTCAAGCAGATCGTCAACTTCCCTGATCAGCTTTTCCCAAGGCGCAACCTGATCCTGCAAATTTTTGAGCTTCTGCATTGTTTTTTCGGCGTTTTCCCTGTCGTCCCACAAGGAAGGATCTGAGCTGCGGCGCTCATACTCGGCTATCTCGGCATATATGTTATCCGGGTCAAAGATGCCTCCAGGATTCCAGGATATTATCGCGCAGTTCATTTATTGGTGAATAGAGTTCTTGTATCATGGATTCGAGTATAGCGATATCCGCTCTAAATGCAAAGGAGGCTTTACCTGCTAACAGAAAAAACCGATAATCTAACGGAGATGAAAACCATGCAAACCAAGATGCCCATAATTTCTTTGGCCCTGGCCTGTTTATTATTCTGCCTGCTGCCTGCCATCGAAGTCAGCGCCCAGTTGATTACTACCAGTATCCAAAATGACAACGAAGCAAGCGAAAACAGTCAGGAAGTATTTTTTCCCTTTATTTCCAGCCTGAGGGTGGCCAGCCGCGATGCCAGCATCCGCCTGACATGGCGCGACGTACCGAACTATAGTGGTAACTACCAGATCTTCCGCCACAATGCTGTTATTACCGAAGAAACAATACAGGATGCCGAGTTGGTTGCGAGGGTAAGTCAGGGCACCGAGATTTATACCGATACGCCAGAAAATAGCGGCGATTACTTTTATGCCATCCTGACCGAACAGGCTGATGGGCAGCCGCTGGCAGTTTTCATCCCATTTCGTAATCAGACCGTGCGTTCAATCAAAATCAGCACCGGCAATGACGAAGCCGAACCACAAGTGCCAGGGGGAATCCGGGCCAACGCCGAGAATGACAGAATCGCTGTCCGCTTTGACCGTATCGACAGGCGAGTAGCCATAATTCGATCAACCAATCCCATTGAAACAAGCGACGACATTGATAAGGCCCGCCTGATCGGAATTTACGACGGTAACGAGCGCCTTGTTTATGATAATCCGCCCGAGGAAATTGCCTATTACTATGGGGTTTTTGATTCCGAAAGGCTTGGCACCGATAGTCTGGTCATCATCCCTGGCGAAAATGTTACAACCAGCGCCGTTTTGCTACCTAGAAAGCCAGAACCAGAGCCGGAGCAAGCTGCCGTCATCGAAGCGCCGCAACCGCCATCCAAACAGGCCTTTCCCTTACCGGCTATACCCGCCGCTCCCGAATTTGACGGGCTCCGCACCAGTCCGCTACCACTACTATCGCGCAATAACGGTACCAGCCTGCCAGAGGCCCTGCCCAGCCCCGTCAGCCAAAAAACCAGACAAGCTATAGAGAGCCTTAAGACAACGCAAGCCGAAAGCATGGATGCCGTCCCGACGAAACCGGTAATTCTGCCACAACGTTATAGTTTGCCCTACACGATCAGCAGCCTTGATGACATCATCACGACAGCGGTTGATGCAAGCCAGTGGCATCAGGCCTACAACCGTCTTAGCGAATTGCTGGCAAGCCCGATTTCACCAGAGGCCAGAAAACATGTACGTTTTTACCGGGGCCAGGCATTGTTGCACATTGGTCAGCCAAAAGAGGCTTTCTTTGAACTTCTAATGGTGCAGAATGATTTCTTTCTGGAATCCAACGACCTGCTTTATGGGGCTCTGAAAGAGATTAGAGAATCAGGCGAACTGCAAGTCGAAGGAAGATGAAAAGGTTTCGCCAGGCTGAAGTGATATCGGCAACCTGTAAAGAATAGCAATACCCTGCTGCATCGGCTCTATGGAAATTCCATCCTGAACAACATGGGTAATAATCGGGTCAATGCATACCGTTACAGGCTGTGGGGTGATAATGGCCAGGTTTTCTTTTTTCTTCTTGTAGTCAATTTGAATCTTTGAAGTAGCAAAACTGTGCTTCTGTTCCAGATCAAGCTGTCCGCCGGCAATTCCCCGGGCTCTTACCCCTACATCATCACTGGCAACAAGCGCCAGGTTTATCTGCACTCCCAAATCCTTTTCGACCTTTAACGATCCTGAATTCTCCAGCCTGTAGCAAACCCTGACACCATTTTTTTCAAATTTGAATTTCTTGTTGATTATAACGCTACTGGAAGCGGCAGCGGAATCCAGCTGGCATTCATATTCCATGGCAATACAATACTGCTCGCGATTAACTTCTTTGACTGCAAAAATCGCATCCTGCAGACCGACCTCATCCTTACCCTGCCCGTCGGCAAACTTGCTGTGATCAGAACCCTGCTGAAGGAAAAAATCCAGAAAGGCTGAACGTCCATACCTGTCATATCCGCCCGACGCGTGAGTTTTATTGTGATAGGCTTCCGGGTGCCTGGCCATTGCCATCAGCAGGTTTTGCTGCACCTTGAAGCTATCCAACTCAAACATGGTAGCACCGACACTGTGCAAATAGGCATTAAAAACCGACCCCTGATATAAAAACTCATCACGGCCGTCCATATCAAAATCAATACTGACCAAGGAAGGCTTGAATATTCCCGACTCCCTGCCCATGGACTCTGCGGCGATTAGCGAGCGATACAGCTCCCGGCGGGTGGGAAGG
>CAZDYA010000144.1:0-4720 GCA_964509515.1 uncultured Spirochaeta sp. | reverse complement strand
GAGATGCCAACACAGCCGGTTGCACTGCAGCCGGCTTTTTTTATGCCACCCGGCCGTTGCTCTGCCTTTCATTTTGGCTGCCTGCCGCCGCCCATCGGGCGCCGGCACCGCGTGCTCCGCTGCAATCCTGGTCCCGCCGCGCGCCTTCGCGCGCGCCAATAACCCCATGCGGGGTCTCACTCCGGCAAGCTCCGTGAGCCTCCGCCGCCGGCCGCCGCACGCGGCGGCCGGCGGCCCTCCCAGCGAAACCAGGGATTTCCGCTGCGCCCGCTGGCAGAACAGGAATATTTACAATTATGTGATATATTCTTGTTCAAGGTGGAGAAAATGATACAGAGAAAGATGTTTCTAGTAGGTTTGATAGTTGTTGCAATGGTTGCAGGCTTCGCGGGGTGTGAGGTTTTTGGTGATTTGCTGATTGCACCAACCGAGGACGAGGCGGCCGAGGCGTATCTTGTCGTTAATTTTATGGTGGAGGTTTGTGAAGTTGAAGACTCTTCCGATGGGGGCGTTACAACTTACACAATTTCTGCATGTGATATTACCGAAGCTTTGGATGATATCGCTGAGTATTTGCTGGATACGGATGGTTATGAATGGCAACAGGAATTTACCATGATTGAGTCGTTAACATTAATTCGTGACACGGATAATTCTACTAATTCAATCGATGCGGTGCTGGAAGGTGGCAAGGTTAAAACGTATCATTCATTTTTGGATTTTCCGGTTGAATGGCCCCAAGAGGTCGAGGTTAATGATCACAATGTTACCATTACAGAAAATGCCTTGGGCGGCGGGGATCTATTACAAAGATAAGGCTTGATAATAGTGGGTCAAGATAGCTCCCGGGGAGCCGGTAACCTTGTGGTGGCAGGGTGACAAAAAAGCGGCGGGCACTTGGCCCGCCGTTGTGTGTTGCTAGAACCAGAAACGCAGGCCGACGGCGCCTTGCAGACCGATGTCTGGAAAGGTTATGCCACCGGGTGATATGAAGGCCAGAGTGGGGGCGACTTCCAGAAAGATTTCCAGCGGTTCAATCGGGAAGGCGTTCAGGCCGATTGGCAGTCGTGCGCCCAGCGCGATGTCCTGGCCGATGCCGGCGTAGAGCCCCAGGCCGAGGTAGTAGTTGATAAAGTTGACCAGGTTGTTGTTCATGGCCCACCAGTCGGCGGTCAGGCCCAGGCTGAAGGTGCTGGCGTTCATGCGTGCGCCGACGCCAAGCAGGAAGGGCAGTTGATCGGCTTTAACGCTAAGCAGCAGGTTTTGTCCGGGGAGCCCTCCCAGGGGCGAAATGCCGTAGGAAAGTCCTATGCCCAGTCCAAAGGCGCCGCTTGCGGTGACTGTCAGCAGTAGCAGGGCGATTGCAATGGTTGCAATTCTTTTTTTCATTGTATCTCCTTTTATTCTTTTTTTTGCTGAGCAAAATATAAGGCTTTTTTGACGCTTTGTGTAAGTGAATCCGCTAAATTATGGTTTGACGGAGAAGTTTGGCGGTGTATACTGCGCATATGGACAAGATAATTTTAAAGGCAGAAGACCTTGATGGTTATTTGACGGCCGACGACAAGGTGGTGATCCGCGAGATGGATGACCGTTATGCTGGCGCTATGGAAATAATGAAGGTTTTGGCGAGCAGTCAGAACGAGAAGCGGGTTAGCGAGGCCAAGGCGCAACTGATTTCGCATTATACCGAGATGGGGCAGCGGATGCAGGCGATTACCGGGGTCGAGGATAATATCCAGGTTTATCCCTTTCAGACGCCGCGCTGGATTCATGGCGAGGCCAGTCGCTTGATTGCCAAGCTACGCGATGTGCGAACTTCCCGTTCGGAGTTTGTTTATTACATACAGAGGGCCTATGAACTATTGTTTAACCTGGCCTTCGGTGATCCTCAGGGGCATGACAAGAACCATTTGATCATTCGCACGCCGGTGACTGATCCTGTGCAGAATTTTGCGGTGCATAAAATTCCTGATGTTGATGGGCTGATAGAGAATAGCGTCATGTGCGTTATGCTGCGGGGGGCCTTGTTGCCGTCAATGATTATGTCCAAGGAAATTCAGGAGTATTCTTCGACTGGTTATGTTACGCCCTTTGCTCTATTCAAGATCAGTCGCGATGATACGCGCAAAGAGGCTGATATGGAGTACATCCTTGATCTTGAACGGTCCTTTTTCAAGCTTGAGGATTTGGAAGGCAAGGATTTGATCTTTGCCGATCCCATGAACGCCACGGGGGGGAGTCTGGTAACGATCATTAATTATTTGAAATCCCAGGGTGTAAAGCCCAAGAGTGTTCAGTTTTTTAACGTTATTTCGGCACTAAAGGGGACTTTGCAGGTGGTGCGGGCCATCGAAGGTGCCAAAGTGTATACCCTGTGGATGGATCCAGTACTTAATGAACGGGCTTATATTTTGCCGGGCCTTGGTGATGCAGGTGATCGTTTGAATGGAACTGATCATGGTTATTATCAGCGTAATATCATGCAGTTGCTGGCCGATTACGGTGCTCAGCTGGCGGACCTTTATCGAAGCCAGTTGGTAAGGATAGAGCAGACTGTTTTGGGAGGGCTTTGAGTGCGTTTTAATGTGGTAGTAGCCAGATGTATGCTGTTGAGCTTGATGCTTGTGATGCTATTTTCGACAGCTTGTGCGACCAGAAACAAAGAGGTGGCCAGGGATTATTATAATCTGGGGACTGGTTACCTTGATGCCAAGAACTATGTAAGGGCCAGGGAGTATTATGAAAGGGCGTTGGATCTTGATCCTTCTTTGGCGCAGGCCTCGTATAATCTTGCCAGGGTATATTTGCTGATTGACCGGGTAGATGAGGCAATAGATATTTTGCAGGATTTGCTTCGCCGTGATGCTGATAACCTGATGGTACGTGAGACCCTGGCCTATGCATGGAGCGCCCAAGGGGAATGGCAGAGGTCGGCTGATATCATGGAGGCTGTGGTCGACGATAACGATGTCTCGGCGCGTGGCTGGTTGAACTATTCGATCACCTTGTTGGAGATTGATCGTTTTCAGGCGGCCGGGCAGGCAGCCGATAAGGCGCTATTGTTGCAGCCGGATAATGAATCGGCGAGGTTTGTTAAGGTTATCGCTGTTGCCTATAGTACCCCGGATGATTTGGTTGATTTGGAGGGGCAGCTAGGCGAGCTGTATGCCAAGGCACCGTCTCGTCGGCTGGTTATTGAATTGGGTGATGCGCTTGAAACTGCTGGACGATTTGATTTGGCATTGGATTTGTATACTGCAACGGTTGAAAAATATGATGATGATGGTGAGTTATCATTTCGGCGGGCGCGGATTTTGATTGAAGTGGTTGACGATAGAAGCGCCGGGGTTGATGCCTTGGTGCGGGCTCTTTCGAAGGGCATGAAAGAGGATGAACGCTTGCTCGCCCTGGTTTCGCAGGTCGAAGATGAACTACCGGCGGGGGTGCTGGGTGATGAGGGTGATGATGGCGCTGCCGGTGCTGCCGATAGCGCTGTTAGTGGCGGCCAGCAACAATAAAAAAGCCGGCTCATGGCCGGCTAATAAAAATCATTTTAGTTTTTTGACTAGCTCCGTCAGGGCTGTGAATACCTTGCCCGGGGCTTCAGAAGCCGGGAGGTCCTGCAGCATGTTACGGCTGCGGTAGTACTCGATCAGGGGCTGGGTTTGTTCCCGGTAGACATTCAGTCTGTGCATGATGGCCTCTTCCCGGTCATCTTCACGGATGATCAGGTCTTCGCCGGTTTCATCGTCCTTGCCTTCGGTCTTGGGTGGGTCAAATTCGATGTGGTATACCCGTCCTGATGATGGCGCAACCCTTCGGCCTGACAGGCGGCGGATGACTTCGTTGTCTGCCACTTCAAAATTGATTACTGCAGCAGGTGGGGCAAAGCTTCCCAGGGCATCGGCTTGGCCAGTTGTGCGGGGAAAGCCGTCGAGTATGCAGCCTTTTTCGCAGTCAGACTCTTGCAGCCTTTCTTCAACCAGGGCGATGGTGAGTTCATCCGGTACCAGATCGCCGGCAGCCAGGATTCCTTTTACCTTTTTGCCAAGTTCGGTTTCGTTGCGAATAGCGGCGCGAAAGATGTCGCCGGTTGAAATGTGCGGGATGTTTTCTGCTTTCGCCAGGCGGCTTGCCATGGTACCCTTACCGGCACCAGGTGGGCCTAAAAACACTAGCTTCATTTATGACTCCTTTGTTGGAATGTTAGTAAGCGATGAGATAGTACAATCTATGCAGATTAACGGTCAACAAGTTTGCGATTTGTTCAGAGTGCAGTATATTGGAAACACAGGAGATTTTTTATGGATTTTATGACAAGGATGAAGGAAGTAATAGAAACCAGTATGGAAGGTTCCAGGGATTTTCTGGAAAAGGCCAGAGGCAAGGTGCAGGACTTTGGCGAGACCAGTGTTTTGCGCCTGGAGATACGCCAGCTGGAGGGTCAGGCAAAGCAGCGTTTAACCGAGTTGGGTAACCGGGTATACGGTTTGCTTGTCGAAGAGGGCAAGGCCTCGGTGACATCCAAAACCCCGGAGCTTAAGGATTATTTTACTCAGCTGGAAGATATTAAGAAGCATATCGCCGAAAAAGAAGCCAAGTTGGAAGCGCAGCAGGCAACCAAGGAATAAGTGAAAAATGCTTTGATTTTTGATTGATTTTTAGCTTGACCTTTATAATGATATCTGGTAGTTTGTGCATCCGCGCCGAGAGGTGC
>CAZDYA010000143.1:0-4752 GCA_964509515.1 uncultured Spirochaeta sp. | reverse complement strand
GGTTTATAGTGGGGTCATGAGTGAAAACTGGCTGCAGATGATGAAGGCGGCGGCGGCTGATCAACAGCAATTGTGTGTTTTTCCCTCCGAGATTGTCGCTCGGCAGTGGCGTATTTACCTTGCCAATGAGGGCTTGGCGCTTGATGCACGGCGTTGGATTTCGTGGGACACCTGTAAGCAGTGGATAGTGCAGCGCGAGGAAACAAGCTTGATGGACGGGGCCCCTGCAAATACCCGGATTCGCTTGCTGGCGGCGGATTTTCTCTTGCAGAGTTTGAGTCTCAATCATTTGTTGCCGGCAGAGGCTTCGGCCGGGGTTTTTCGGCGCTTTCTGGCTGGTTTGCTGCCACAGGCTTTGTTGTTGGTCGAGAACGATAGATTGAGTGAGGCTTTGGGGGCTGATACGGCCGATGAAATGCGTTTGCTGGCTACGGAGTACGGGACATTGCTGACCAGGTGGGGATATTTTGAACCTTCGGTTGAAGATGGAATCCTTGATACCAGGGGCTGGAAGGTTCTGATATTTGGCAGCGAGCTATTGGAGGATTTCCCACGATATGCAGATCGTCTTGGTGAATGTGCTGATATTCATTTGTTGCCTTTGCGCGGTATCCGGGGAGAGGCCGGCGGTGAGCTTGAATGGCATGAGACTGTCAGGGGCGAAGTCAGGCAGGCCATCCGCCGAATGCGAGAATTGTTGGTCGCCGATGTGCCCCTGTGCGATATCGCTATAACTCTGGTAGATCATGAGACGGTGTACTCGCATTTGCTTCGCGAAGCACGGCTTCAAGGGGTGCCCCTGGATCCAAGGTTTGGAACGCCATTGTCAGACGCCCCGGGCGCGGCCATCTTTCGTATGCTGGGTGATTTAAGCGTGAGTGGAATGGCCTATGAGTCGGTAAGAGATTTCGCTTTAAGCGGGGTGATTCCTTTTAAGCGGGCAACTCTTATGCAGGCTCTGGCAGGCTTTGGCAGGCTTTGGCGTTGCTGGGGCTGCTTTGGCAAGCTTGATCTGTGGGCAGATGCTTTTTCGAGGGCAGGTTTGAACGGCTGTGTTGATGAATTCGGTCCGGAGGGTAGCTTTTGGCGTGATTATCCGGGTTGTGATTTGGAAGGCTTGAAATCCGCTTATTTATCCTTGAAGAAGGCGGCTGCTGAGCTTGCGGGTGCAAAAACGGCAAAACAGCTTTTGACAAGGTTCTACGAATGGTATGGACAGTGGATAGTGGCTGACGCCTGGGACGAGAATAGTGAGAAGGAATTTCAGCGTTGCATGGAATTGTTGAACGAATTGGTGCAATTGGAAGAAAGGCTGGGGTTTTTCGCATCATCGCCATACCAGGTATTCATGGAGATGGTCTCGCAAACGGTGTACGTGCAGCGTCAGAGCGAAGGGACAAGCAGTGGAGCTGGCATAGTTGTTTATCCCTACAGGGTAAGTGCTGGCGGCAAGGTAAAATATTCATTCGTATTAAACATGCATCAGGAGGGGGTTGAATGCTTGCAGGGAGGACTGTCCTTTTTGCGGGATGATCAGCAGGAGAAACTGGGAGTCCAGGCCAGGGATATGACCGAGGCTTTTCTTGAAGCGTCTGCGGCTGGGGGCGATATAGTATGGTTGAGCGGGAATGCCGGGATAGGCGGCGAGGTGCATGGCATGCCTTTGAAGTGGGCGGTTGATGAGCACTTTGTAATGGCAGAATTCATTCCTGGTGATGAACAGCTGGAGCGCGACTGGTGGCTGGCATTTGTAAATGGGGCGGGTGAAGATGTGCCGCGTTTGAATCAGGCCATGCTGGATGGAGTCCCCAAGTTTATGCTTGGGCGTGTTTCGCAGGGCGCATATAACTTTACCAGGCAAGGTTTTTCCGTATTAAAGGACGGGGCTGCTAATGCGGAGGCCGTGCGCGACCGCTTAAAAGCGGAGTTGACATCGCGTTATGGTGAGCAGGGTATGTGGAGATGTTCCGCCCATTCGCTGCAAAGCATGACGCTTAATCCTGCCGGCTTATTAATGGAGCGTATCTTTGGTTTGAAGGATGCAGACTGGGAACCTTCCTGGGAAAACTGGATGGATGTGGGGTCGATGTATCACAAGACCCTTGAAATGGTCTTTGACCCTGGACGAGGGCCGGAAGATGGGGGGCTATCAAGTGAGACGGATTTAAGCGATGAGGTCTCAAATAGGGAGTTGCTTGGCAGTTTGGCAGAAAGGCTGCGTAGGGGAATGCTGCGTACGCATAGCAGGCTAAGCCTTTTGGAAATTGATTATGAGATAGCCTTGATGCTGGATACACTGGCTCCAATGATTGTCTTGCTTGATCCGGGGCATGACGGTGCAGAAATAGAGGCGGTAGAGCAGGCTGTGCGGGTTGAAGATCCGGAATTTGAATTGCTTTGGGATGGACGTATAGACCGTGTCGACAGGGTATTGGCCGATGGATCGGTGATCATCTGGGACTACAAGCGCAGTGGGGTTCCGGAAAACAATAGCCTGGAACCCAGAAAAATTGATGCCAGCGATCCATATGCAATCATAAACTCACCCCAAATGGCGGTTTACCTGAGGATGGCTACGCTGCAGGAACAGGAAATTCATGGCGTGCGTTATGTAGGTCTTTTGAAAAATGAAGATAAGCTGGAGAAAAGAATAAAACATGTAATACCATCAAGCCGTTTGAAGGCCTATAACGCTGAGGGGTTTGATGAGTTGTTTGCGGCATTGAAGCTTCAAGCCCGAGAATACCGCCGTCGACTGGATGAGATGGACTTTTCCATTGACCCGGGGCGCACAAGGTATCGTAATGCCAGTGGTTTTCGGCAAGTGCTACGGCATCGATACAGGGTTCGCTGAATTATTAATTATGGGAGAAACCATGCGATTACATCCGAAACAGGAAATTGCGATAAATGTTGAAAACACGGCGGTAGTATCGGCTGGGGCAGGTTCTGGAAAGACCACCGTGCTGGCCTTGCGGTATTGCCGTTTGATCGCCAGTGGGCAGGCGACGGTAGATTCCCTGTTAACACTTACGTTTACCCGCAAGGCAGCGGCCGAGATGCATGAGCGCATCCGTGGGGTATTAAAAATAGCAGCTGCGGAAGAAGACCGTGACGGAATTGAAAGGGAAAGGCTAAAAGAAGCCCTGCTGGGTTTTTCGCGTGCCAGGATTACGACGTTGGACAGTTTTTGCGGCAAGGTCTTGCGCGAGGCCGCCAGATTTTACGGTGTAACGCCTGAGTTTTCCACTGATGAGGCTCAGGTTCGTCGTCTTATGAAACAGGAGTGTATGCGTTTTATCGCGAGCAAAAAGGATGAGCCCGCGATGCAGGTTTGGCTGCGGGATTATGGCGTTAGCGGGGTTCTGGAAGGTGCATTGCTACCATTATCCCTGAATCATTTTTCGATGGTCAAACCGATATGCTGGCAGAACAAACTGAATGACCAGGCAAGTAAAATGACCGACGAGGCAAGGGCCCTGTTAGCCAGGCTTGCTGATGACAGTGCTGCTTGCTGCAATGGCGAGCCCTGCACCATGAAATTTGTAGGGCAGCTAAGGGAGCTGTTGACTGCCCCCCTCCCTGATTTCAATGATTACAGTGAAGCGGGATTGTCAGCGATAACGGATTTTGCTGAGCGCGTTGGGTCCATTGCCCGCAGGGGTCAGGTTAGCGATGCCAACAGGATGGCCGCCGATCAGGCCAAAGAGCTGATTCAGTTCTGCAAGGACTTGGTTCCCTTGGCCGTCAATGCCCTGAGGATAGCTGAATACGTGCGAGGGCTTGGCCCATTGTGCGATGAGTTACAGGCGGCGGTTGCAGAACGCAAGCGCAATAGCGGCCTGCTGGGTTTTTCGGATGTAGCCAGCTTGGCCCTTCATGTCTTGATGGAGCAGCCGGATGTTCGTGATGAGTATGCTGAAAGAATCTCTCATATAATGATAGACGAGTTTCAGGACAATAATCAGCTGCAGCAGGATTTTTTGTTCTGCCTGGCCTTGAAGGATGAATGGCAGGGCAAGGTTTTGTCCAAGCCCCCAGTCCTGGAGGACATCCGAAACGACAGGTTGTTCTTTGTGGGTGATGAAAAGCAGTCGATATTTGCTTTTCGCGGTGCGGATGTAGCTGTATTCCGTACACTGGCGCAATCGGTAGGTAGGCATGGAGGCAAGGCAATCGATCTTTCGGTTAATTACCGCAGCCATCCGGAGCTGATTGTGCTGTTCAATCAATTGTTTCCCAGGGTCTTTGGTGAGGCCCCCCAGTCATTTGAGGCGGCATACTCGCCGCTTGAACCAAGACCAGTTGAAAATCATGGCGCTTTTGAAGTCGAAAGCACCGCTGCCAGGGCGGAGTTCTGGGTATGGGATGCTGATCAGGAAAATGAAGACGGTGTAGCATACAAGGGTATGGCCGAGAGCGAGGCTGATTTTCTGGCTGACTGGTTGGCGGCAAAGATAGGCGGCGGGATGCTTGAAATCGGTGACGGCCAACAGAGCCGTCCGGCTGAGTATTCTGATTGTGCTATTCTATTGCGCAACGGTGGTTCTGTCATGCATTTTGAGCAGGCTCTGCGTGAGCGAGGCATCCCATATGTCAGCTTGATAATGAGGAGTTTGTTTCTGGAAGCCCCGGCAAATGATCTTTATTCATTCCTTCAGCTTTCTGTTTACCCCGAAGATCGCACTGCCTATGCTGCTGTGCTACGGTCCCCATTTATCGGCCTGGATGATATCAGTTTGACGGCCTTGC
>CAZDYA010000142.1:0-4761 GCA_964509515.1 uncultured Spirochaeta sp. | reverse complement strand
CAAAGAGCAGTACCAAAAGATAGGTGATTACAAAGAAAGGCAGGCGCAGCCAGGCTCCGGAAAACAGTGGCAGTTCAGCTATGCGCTGGGCCACCCCGATGGTAAAGGGGTTGCTGACAGCTGCAGAGAAGCCGAAGGCCAGTGGCAGCAGGCTGATACCGAGCCCTGTCAGGCTGTCCCATCCCAGTTTGATGGCCAGCGGTACCATAAATACGATTAGCGGAACCATCGCCTCGTAGATGCCAAGGAAGGCAGCCACCGTCATAAAAAACAGTATAATCAGAGCCATGAGGGTGTAACGGCGGTGGTAGAAGCGCGCGACCAGCCAGCTCAGGACGGCCTGCAGCACCCCGGATTGCTCAAGCACAGTGAAGGAGCCGCCAACGAAAATCAGAAAAACTATTATTGTGATGGCGACAATGGACCCCGGTGCCCATAATACCTCGACAGGTGCGGTGAACCAGCGCCAGACTGGCGGTGCTGTGTGGCTGGGGGTTTGCACATAAGTGCCAGGAATTACCATTTCCCTGCCGTTTACAAGCTCGCGTTCAAAGGTGCCAGCCGGGACTATCCGGGTTAATACGCCGGAAAAGATCATCAACATAAGTAAAATGCCAAAGGCTAGTAGAAAGGCCGTTCGGCCAATTCGCAGGCTGGATGGTTTCATTGCAGGTTCCTTATTATTGCCATATATACATTGATCATTTTTAGATAATCATCAATTTTGATGCGCTCGTTGACGCCGTGAATCATTGCCAGATCATGTTTGTTCATGGGCAGCGGCAGAAAGCGCAGGATGCAGTCGGCCACCTGCCGGTAGTGCTTGCTGTCGGTGGTAGCGGTTACCAGATAAGGCGCTGCCAGCGCATCTGGGAAGTGTTCACAGATTATTTTGTGAAGGCCATGCAGGAAGGCATTGTCGCCGGATTGAGGAACAGGGTCGCCAGCGCCTTCGGGCAGCAGGATCTTTACATTGATCTGCGGATCAGCGATTTTTTTGATGATAGCCTGACGTGCGGATTCAATGGTATCGCCGGGCAGCAAGCGTAGATTCAGGACGGCGCGTACCTTGTCGGGCAGGACATTTGGCGCCTGGCTGCCCTCAAGCATAGTTGGGGCAATAGTGGTTCGTATCAGGGCATCGGTCTTGGGGTTACCTGACAATATCATTTTGAGTAAGGGCCAGAAAAGCATTGGGTGAGCCAGCACCGGACGCATAAGGCTGGGGGCCCCCGGCGCCAGGGCGCGCAAAAACTGCGCCGTATCCGGCAACAGCCGCGCCTTAAACGGCCGGCGCTCCAGCCGCCTTAGCGCGCGCGCCATGCGGCCCACCAGGCTGGGCCGCGCTGGCATGGCCGCGTGGCCTGCCTGACCGCTACAGCTCAGTTCAAAATCCACATAGCCCTTTTCGGCCGTTCCAATGAGCGCAATCGGCTGCTTGACAAACGACACCGCGTCCGACACAACGGCCGTACCTTCGTCAATCAGGCAGGCCGCCCTTACCCCCTGGCTCTGCAGGTGGGCGGCAATCCGCGCCGCCCCGCGCGTGCCGGTGACCTCTTCGTCTCCGCCAAAGGCCAGCATGATGCTGCGCTGGGGGCTGAAACCTTCCCGGAGCAGTGATTCGACGGCTTCCATGATTCCCATCAGGCTGGACTTGTCGTCCAGGGCGCCGCGACCCCAGATGCAGCCGTCGGCGATGGCGCCGGAAAAGGGCGGGTGCACCCAGCTGGCAGGGGCGGACTGGGCCTGCCGGGCAGGCTGGGCGCCAGCGGTGTCGGTAGTGCCAGCGGTGTCGGGGGCGCTGGCGCCCCCAGCCGAGCGGGCAGCACCAGCCGAAGCGGCGCCCCCAGCCGGCACAACATCATAGTGGGCCGTTAATATCAGTGGTGCCAGTGTTTTATCTGTGCCGCTCCAGGTGTATAGCAGCCCTGGTTTACCGATGGCCTCTCGTTTCAAATTTTTGTTAATTAACGGAAAGGCGGAAGCCAAAAAGCTTTCGAAGCCCGGAAAGTCATCAGGCCAGGGGGTGGCGTCAGGATCAGCTGCGCTGACGGTTTTGAATTGCAACGCCCGCGAAAGCCTTTGCTGCGGTGATTCATTCTGCTCGTTAGTGGTAGGACGTCCGGATTCTTCTTTTTGCATTGCCAAAAGCCTAGAACCAGCCGGATAATCTGTCAAGCAAGTTCAAGCAGGCTTTCCAGCCAGTGATCAACTGGCGGCTGGCTGTTGATAATCAGGCAGCCGGCCAGACTCATGTTTGAATGGCGGTCAGGTTTTACCCAGCGGATATTCAGGGTCAGCCTTGCCTGGGAGGCTCCGGTGCTTTGGGCCAGCGCTGGTGGCAAATCAAGCTTGATCAGCTGAAACTCATTGATGGAAAGGGGGTTGTGGGTGCACAACAGGACACCTTCTTTGGAGATATTCTTTATGCAACCAATTTCCTTGCCGCTTAATGTGTCTATGGCGGTTAAAACAGTATCAAGCGCCTGACGTTGATTGCCTCTTTTTTCTTCCATTTTGTGCCCCAATATCATTATCGGCGCATCTGAACTTATGCGCAATAAGCGTGTGTGCTTTTGGCAAGTGCGCTATAATATGCACGGAGGTTCATTGTGAAAATATCGATCAAGTTATCTGGTTTAGCTTTGTTGTTTGTAGTATTGCTGTCTGCCTGCGCCCACGCCAGCAATCAGACAGGACGATCGCAGACGACGACCGAGCAAATAGAGGTAGCCGGTGTTCCTCGCACCTTTATAGTACACATGCCTCCGCAGGCGTCCAACGGGACAGAAAAGATGCCGGTTGTCTTTATGTTTCATGGCGGCGGTGGTCGCGCGGATGTGGCCATGAAGGACACCGGTTGGGATCGTCTGGCCGACCGCGAGGGTTTTATTGCGGTGTTCCCTAATGGAACGCGAGAGGATATGAACCGCGAGGCCTCTTTCACGGATAACCAGCAAACCTGGAATGATGGCTCCCCACGCATTAGCAGCTTGGGGGCGATTCAAAGGAATTCGGCCGATATTCAGTTTGTCCGCAGCATGATCGAGTGGCTCGTACAGAATAAAAATGCCGATCCAAACAGAATTTACGCGACCGGCTTTTCGAATGGGGCTTCCATGTCCGCCCGTATCGCTCACGAATTGAATGATATGGTGGCGGCGGTTGCAGTAGTCAGTGGTGCAGACTGGAACGGATGGCAGGATGGTTATACTGGTAACCGGGCAATGCCCATCATGTTCATGACAGGTGATTCCGACCCGCTTAACCCGCTGGCTGGTGGGCCGGTTTTTATCGGGGCAAAACAGTATGGGAGCAAACCGCCTGTTCAACAGCAGGTCGATAAATGGGTAGACTTGCACCAGCAAATGCATGGCATCACCAATGAGCCTGTCAGCTGGCAGCCGCATCCCGGGCGGCGCGGAGTGGGCGAGGAACAGGTTAGAACAGCTCTCTATCTGAACCGTGGTGGCAAGCCCGCTGTTGCCATGATTGTGCTTTCTCGCCACGGCCATAATTGGCCAGGTGGCACGGTTATTTTGAATCATAGAATGGCGGGGCCAAACGCCCAAACCCTTGATGCCACACCGCTTATCTGGGAATTCTTTCAGCAGCATAGCCTGTGGCAATAAAATTCATTGCGTAGTCAATCAGCGGGTGCTGTGCTAGTATGATGCGATGTCTGATTATCAATACATAGCGAGTGCCAAAGATTTTACTGCCTGGCTGGACGCCTTGCCGTCCGGGGAAACCCTGATCGCCGTTGACCTGGAGGCGGAATTCAACCTTCACGTTTATGGCGAGCATTTTTGTTTGTTGCAAGTTTTTGATGGTCAGCGAGCAGCTGCAGTAGATCCGCAGACGGTACCTATTGAGTTGATCAAAGGTTTTCTGGAAGATCCTCGTTTTAAGAAAATCGTGTACGACTGCTCCAGCGATCGTTTGTTGTTGTATCGCAATCATCAAATCCTCATGGGGAACCTGTGCGACTTGAGGGTGGCGGTGCGCTTGCTTGAGCTGCCGCGTCAGGGGCTGGGTAGCGTTTTGGAGGATCAGCTGGGTATTGAGCCTGAGCAGGGCAAAAAGCGTTTTCAACAGTATAACTGGATGCAGCGGCCGATCCACCGGCAGGCTCTGGCTTATGCCATCGACGATGTCCGCCATCTCTTTACCTTGCGCGATCGCCTGATTAGCCAGTTGCACGAAAAAGACCTGATGGAAAAGTTTCACCAGGAGAATGCCGCCATACAGGCCGAGGCCCCCCAGACCGATCGCAAGCCGGGAATCCTGCGAGGCTCCAAGGTCCGCTTCTTTAAGCCGGGTCAAATGCGCTTGCTGGAAAACCTGCACGGTATGCGCGAAGAAACAGCGAAACAGCTGAACCTGCCGCCCAACAGTGTTTTCCCCAACAAGGATTTGCTGGCGCTGGCACAGGGCAAGATCAAGGCGACAGCGGTTCAGAGGCCGCGGTCAGTTGATCATCAGAGCTTTGCTGCCCTGGTGCAGCAGTTTCTGCAGGCCGTTAAAGGCCGTTAGCAGTTTTGCCGGGGCTGAGGGCCAATCATCAGCGATACGTTAAATGTGCAATTAAATTTTATTGCAAAAAACAATTAATGGGGCTAAAATTTATAAAAATATAAACGTCATATATTTGCGGCACGTTATAGGACATGGGTAGGTTGCATGTTTATATATAATAAAATCATTAGGAGAAAAAATGGCAGAACAAGTATCTTCAATTCAAGATGAGTCAAAATT